>JADJBK010000005.1 GCA_016703745.1 Nitrosomonas sp.
CTGTATGGATGTTGATCCGAGGAATTACTTCGGTGAAGATCTGGATAAATGCCAGATTGGTAGAAATCACTTAGGCCCACTCACCGCAACACACAAAGGAGCGTGAAATGGCTGCGACCACACCAACGACACTAGAAAGGCGTTGTTGGATAAATCAAAGGCCGAGCCAAATGGCTCCGTTCTGCCGTTAATTGTTAGGTTGCGGACGCAGCATGCCTGATTGGCGAGTCTGTTAAGTGCAGACGCACTAATCCACGCTTCAATGTTTTTGCTGTGACGTGCACGCGCTTTCTGGCGTTACTGGCATCTGCTGCCGCTGGCGTTGCACGGGCAAGCTCGGCATAGTTGCGCAAACCATATCCTGTCTTCTTTTGCTAAACAATGCGGCCATGCTGTTCAATTACCCTGATATGACCGTCCCGCTGACTGCTCGCCTGTAGCCCGGAGCGGACGGCAGTCTTATTGCCCGGTGGAATGATCACTTATGCATCGGGTTGATGAATTCGGAAACCGCACGGGAAATCAGTTCACCATCATAAACCATCGGCGATAGAAGGTATCAAAAGGCGTATCAATTGCGGCTGGCAAATCCGGGATTGCAGTGGGGTCGCTATTTCAGGTAGAGGTCAGTTCGCACGCCAACAATTGATGCGTGGTTCTCATCGACCGCAAGATGCAATTTACGCCAAGTGCGCCGGGCCACAACTATGTTGCTTTTCACAGCGCGATCGTCTTTGCCGTAAACCTTGGAACCGGACAGATCAACAATGACTGAACTACCGGTTTCCGCCAGCCACGGTTTAGGTATGCTGGGAAGCGACGCTTAATGCTGCCGCTGGACAGGCTCCCAAAGTCAGGAGTGGTGATGTCCAACTTTTATGATGCCGGCAAGCGAGTTCCATGAAACCTTCGGTTTGACATGGAGGCAGATCAGAGAAGACTGGCGGATCCCTGGCCGACCTGTTTCTGTGGCGAGATTAGAATATTCTGCGGACTGCCATGACTCCCGTTCTGGTGGGGCGCGCTTTCGGACAGTGCCGCTTCCGTAAGGCTGGTCGTAATTCCCACTCACCCCCGTCGCCGCAATCCGTTGTTATACTCGCGCAGTTCATCACTTTATAACGAGATTTTTCGATCTTGCTACGGCGGCGACTTTCGTTGTATTTATAAGGCGATGGCTTCTCTGCAGGTGAAATCCTGCAGAATTATATGAGATGTGCCATCTTTTACCGAGCAGTTCGATTTATTCAACAGCTTTGCCGGAGTTCCGGCAGGTATTGATCGAGGAGGTATCGCGGAGATTCCCAAAGCAGAATCGTGGCAAAGTCAGCAGCATCAAAAATAACCCTCAAGATCAAGGTTGCTGAATAGACCTTTTCCAGAAGGGGAGAAAATCCCAGTCGTACCAGTGCCGATTTGAACGCTTCAGGCGATTGCGTGCTGAGCGGGGATGCGCTACTCAAGGAAATCCCGGTGCCATTTTCTATCGCGATGCGGATTTGCCATATACCAGTGTCGGTCTCGCGTTTGCCAGAAGTGTCGGATTAACGATCGAGTGAAAGTGATAAGGTAAAGCAGTTTTGGTTTGTTCCCCAGGTACAAGTGACAAATCTCCAGGAAGAAAATATCGCTATACGCTTGATTCAAGGTGAACCTGTTACCAGACTTAAGTTACAGCATTACCCAAAGAATGGACAGCAGGTTCATTTTTCGACTGAGCTCGCTCCTTTTTATGATATGTGGAAAAATAGCTGGTTTGGTTGGGGTTAGCAGCGATATCAGCAGGCTGACAGCGAGGCCAGTTTAGACATAGTTCTAGAACATCTGAGGATAACTATAGACTTTGGCGGAAAACAGATTGCTGGACCGTGGACTCTATGAGGATTCAGGAAGACGAGCGTCATCATATTGCGCGCGAATTGCATGATGAGTTAGGTCAGTGGCTAACGGCATTACGCGCTGAATTGCAGGTAGTTATTGGGCACGTCGAGCGGGATTCCGCCATTCGGTGAGCGTGTCCAGTCGATTAAAGAAATTGAAATACCATGCATGGAGTCGTTCATGACATGTTGCAGGAATTGCGGCCAGTAATGCTCGATAAGCTGGGGCTGGTCGATAGTCTTCGTGAATTACAGAATGACTGGTGTAGACACCATCCACATATCAATTTTGAGCTGATGATATCGGACAGTATTGGTGGCGCAGGCGCATTTGACAAAATAGTTTCTATTACAATCTATCGTTTGATTCAGGAAGCGTTCAATAACGTTTGCAAGCATGCGCGAGCCAGAAGGTGGTGGTGCAATTGGGTCGAGAAAAGAACTCGCCTATACTCCCTGATACTTTGCTTTTGAGTGTGGAGGATGATGGAATCCGACTTTGATATTGAGCAAAAATCTGTAGGTTTGGGATTGCTTGGCATGCGTGAAAAGTTATTGCTGCCGGTGGCGAATTTTTTGCTGCAAAGTTCACCCAGCAACGGCGTTCAGATTGCTGTCAGATTACCGCTTGAGTCGCACAGTTAACTGACGTCAGTGCCAAGCTGATTACCCTCGTTCTGATAGATGATCACCCTGTCGTGCGGGCCGGGTATCGCTACTTTCTCGAAAGTACTAAAGAGATTATGGTGTTGGCGGAGGCTGGCGATGGTGAAACCGGCTGTGTTCTTTATCAGGAATATCAACCAGACATGGTGATTATCGACATCAATATGCCGGGTATTGGTGGTCTGGAAACCATTCATCGTATCAAATCAAAAAATCCGGCAGCGAACATACTTGCGTTGAGTATGCATAGTAGTGAGATTATGGTAAAGCAGGGTGCTCGATATGGGGGCGACAGGGTACCTTACCAAACAATGTACCCCTGAACAGTTGCTGGAAGCAGTTAACCGGATAAGCCGGGGAAAACCATATATTGATGCCAAACTAGCGTCAAATATGCTGAACGACGGCATGCAGGGCGATGGTGATAAGCATCCCTGCATATTCTTTCACAAAGAGAATTTCAGATATTTACACTGCTTGCTGAGGGTAATTCAGTCCTGCTAATTGCAGAAATCATTTCCATCAGCCCCAAGACAGTCGGTGTTCATCATGCCAGCATCATGAGAAAACTGGGGCTTCAGAATACTGTTCAACTCGTACGGCTGGCGATTGATTGTGGGTTAATCCCGCGTATAGCCACAGTTTTTTTTGTTTTTTTTAATTCGTATTTTTCTGAACTCCTGTTTCTGGGAGATATTGCTGAAAAATTACCAGCTGTCAATTTTTGCTAGACCCTCAGTCTGCCCTTGCCTCTGCATCAGTGCCTTCATTGCAGCTATCGATATCTGCGTCAGTACGGGCTCCATACAATTAATTTAAAGAATTTCTTTATATCAAAATAAATAATCTGCTTATTTCCTTTTCTTGTTGTGGCCGGATAATGTTTCATAACCCGACTGCGATTCAAATGATTGGGTTGTAACCTCGTAATTCAAAACCTATGATTCTCAACTTAAGAGGAATTAAAAATGAGTCAATTTAAACAGAAAGTTATGGTGGCGAGTATTGTGCTTGCTTTTGGCGCTGCAGGCAGTGCCTGGGCGAATCCGACTAATACAGCGACTGAAGTTGCCGGAAATCAAACAGCGACTGCGGACAGCAACCAGAGCGGAGCAGGTATCGCAGCGAATGAATTTTCAGAAGCATATGACAATACAAACAACAGTCAGACAACATCGACTGATAACAACAGCAACAACAGCAACAACAGCGACAACAGCGACAACAGCGACAACAGCAACAATAGCGATAACAGCAACAACAGTGATAACAGCGTGCTGAATACCACTGATAACAACAGCAACAACAGTGACAACAGTGACAACAGTAATAACAGCGACAACAGCAACAATAGCGACAACAGTTTTGCCAGTGCAGACGATGCTGCTGCTAATAATGGTAGTACCGCTACTTCTGATCGTTCTGATAACAGCTATGCAATTGGTTCAGATGGCTCAGCATCAGCTAATAATCAGAGCACTTCAACAGCAGATAACAGTGACAACAGTGACAACAGTTATGCTGATGCTTCTGAAGGTTCTGCGTCCGCAAACAATAACAGCACTTCCTCCGCAGACAACAGCGACAACAGCGACAACAGCTATGCAACTGCATCGGAAGGTTCGGCATCAGCCAATAATCAGAGTACTTCAACAGTAGACAACACCGATAACTCTGATAACAGCTATACAACAGCAGACGGAACCGGGTCGGCAGCGGCTAAAAATGGTGATGCAACCGCGACCTATTCGGTTAATAACTCTGCGCTTAGTGGTACGGTGACGGGAGCGGGTGTTGGTGCAGTTGTCACTTCTGGTGACGGAGAAGGTGCTGCAACTCTGACAGCCAGCAATTCCATCTCGGAATCTTTTAACGGGGCGGCTGGAATTAACCAGGTTGTCCAAAATCACGGCGCCAATGCCTTGACACAGCAACAAGTGTCTTTCCAAGGCAACGTAAATGTTAATGCTCAGTAATCTGAGTTGAGCATATTAAGAAATATCTAATCAAGGAGAAAAAACATGAATCAATTTAATAAAAAAGTGTTGGTTGCGAGTATGGTACTTGCTTTTGGTGTTGCGGGTAACGCTTGGGCCAATCCGACGAATACCGCTGAAACCGTAAACGATCAAACTGCAACTGCAACCAGTGATCAAAACAGTGCTGGCATTGCTGCGAACGAATATTCAACCGCATATGACAATACCAATAACAGCGTGGCGAATGCAACGGATGACCATACTGACAACAGCGACAACAGCGACAACAGCAACAACAGCGACAACAGCGACAACAGCAACAACAGCGACAACAGCAACAACAGCCAAGTGGCTACTACTGATGATCATACTGACAACAGTAACAACAGCGACAACAGCGACAACAGCGACAACAGCGACAACAGCGACAACAGCTCGGCTACTGGTGTAGATGCTGCAGCCAACAATAGCAGTACCGCTACTTCTGATCGTTCCGACAACAGCTTTGCAGATGCAGGTTCAGCTAGCGCCGTCGCTAACAACGGTAGCACTGCTACCGTGGACAACAGCGACAACAGCGATAACAGTTCCGCAGATGCAGGTTCAGCTAGTGCCGCTGCCAACAACGGCAGCACTGCTACCGTGGATAACAGTGATAACAGCGATAACAGTTTTGCAGATGCTGGTTCTGGCAGTGCTGCCGCCAACAATGGCAGTACCGCTTCTGTTGATAACACCAATAACAGCGACAACAGCCAAACAGCGGCAAATGGTAATGGGTCTGCTGCAGCACAAACCGGCAATGCTTCTGCCACCTACTCAGTCAATAACTCAGACTTGAGCGGTGCGGTAACAGGCGAAGGTGCGGGATCAGGTGTATCCGTAGCTTCAGGTTCAGCTGATGCTGCTTATGCTGCTGACAATACTATTAGCGCTGCATTCAACGGTGCTGCTGGTATCAACCAGGTTGTACAAAATCATGCTGCCAATGCGTTGACACAGCAACAAGTGTCTTTTCAGGGTAACGTGAATGTTAACCAGTAATTTCGTTCACTAATCGTTCGGTGTTTAGCTGAACTTTAGTCAGTGAAGAGTTGCCGATGGGGAAGGTGGTCCTGTCGGCAACTTCCACCAAATAACGAAGTTATAAACTCTGGAGAACAGAATGAAGCCAATATTAAAAGGTAATGTGTCTTTTCTCTTTGCCCTGATATTGCCTGTTTGTACCGTTAATGCTTCTTCCGATCAGCTTGCAAATGATTCGATAACTGCGGGCTTTCCTTCAACTGGGATTGTTTCGCTGGATGAACTTGACGAGGTACGAGGAATGGGTGGGGTGGATAGCACCGTGCTGAATACTATGAATGTTAAGGCAACATTGACGGGTAACACGGCAACTAACAATGTCACCGGCACAAACATAATTGATACCAGCGCTTTTTCTGGAGCCAACGGCATGTTTTCGGTTATTCAAAATAGTGGTAACAATGTGGTTATTCAAGATTCAACCATTGTAAATGTCACCATAGTGAATTGATTTTGTTATGAAAAACTTCTTGCATAAATTGTTTTTGACCGCTATGACGATGTTGGTGAGTAGCCATCTCGTTGCGCTGGATCTGAATGGAATGGCGGGAGGTGGGAATTATCTTGTCTCGACAAAAAGTTTTGCCGAGATGAAGTTTGATACGGTTTATAAACAAGAATTTGATTTTAGTTGCGGCTCTGCAGCGTTGGCTAGTCTGCTCACGTTTCATTACGGTAATGTGGTGAGCGAAAAGACCGTATTTCTAGAAATGTATGAGCATGGCGATCAGGAAAAAATTAAGGATCAAGGTTTTTCAATGCTCGATATGAAAAACTATCTGGGGCGGCATGGTTACGGTTCGGATGGATTTAAGATAAACCTGGATAAATTGCGCGAATTCAATAGTCCGGCAATTACAATTATTGATCTTAATGGCTATTTACATTTCGTTATTATCAAGGGTGTAACCGAGCAAAAAGTCCTGGTTGGTGATCCTGCGGTAGGTGTCAAAATTATTCCTCGCGATGAATTTGAAAAGATGTGGGGTGAGCGTATTTTATTTATGGTCCATGATAACGGTGGTATTCAGACAGAAGCATCTCGCAAGCAAGAAGAATGGCATACCCATTTGGCTCCGTTAGGGGGTGCGGTTGACCAGTTAAGTTTAAGCGAATATTTCGTGCTGATACGCGGACAGGTGACAGGTCCTTTGGATTTTTAACTATATTGGGTGTCTGGCATGTTTACTTGCAACGATATGATCAAGCATAAAATTTTGCAGTTGGTGTTGTTGCTGACTTTCTTGGTAAATCTTGCTGTTGCCCGAGATACGCTGGCAGATGCTGGATATGCTGACGATATTTTTAGTGACCCATACAGCCAATTGATACGCGCGACTGATGATGAGTTGGCCCAGCAAAGAGGCGGCTTTACCCTGCCAAATGGAATGGTTGTTAATATAAGTCTGGAAAGACTGATTTTTCTGAATGGAATTGAAACGGCTTCCTCATTTATACAATTCCCGATAGACGGTGTGTTGATCCAAAATGGAAGTGGAAACTTGGGGCAAGATTTGGTCGGATCAGTTATCGGTTCTATTATTCAAAATAGTTTGGATAATCAGTCGATTAAAAGTATTAATGAGCTCAATATAGAAATAAGTAATCTGCAGAATCTGGACTTGAGGTCTAGTACAGTTATTACTGATCTGATTATGCCAAATTTACAGTAATGCTGATTTTTGAGTAAAGATACCGCAGAATAATAAAACTCCACTGGCAATGCATGGCATTTGCCCCTTCTTGCCGATAGCGTCTTTAGCTTTAATAGATAGTTGTCATATTCGCTTGAATAGAACCACGAAGATTGTTTAATTCCATAATCTTCTCAAGTTAAATAATCTTTCCCCGTTCATATAATCATCGCTATTTTTGAAGATAGCGGTCATATAATGATAGCTGTATGGCTGGCCTTCTTGATATCACTTTGCTGAACCAAAATGAAAGAAAATTACAATGATGAAAACGTTGGCAACAAAATTAGCAATGAGTGCTTATTTTGGAGAATCTCAAAATACCTTTCTTTTGTCAGTTGTTTTTTTCTCATCAATACGGTTTGTGCGCAAGAAGGGAATCAACAAATTTCGATAGAGCAGTATAGGCAGCTTTTGCTTGAGCAAGAGAAAAAACTGGAGCAGCAACGTCAAGTACTGGGGGAGCAAACGAAAGAGCTTGAACGGCTAAAAAAAACAATTTGAGCAACTTTCTAAACAGTCTGGCACACCACAGTCGCCTATTGTCGGTACAAAAGAGGATAAGCCCAAAACTGTGGCCGCGCAGGTACCCTCTGGGCCAGTTGGCCAGGCTCCACCTAAACCTGCGGAACCGGAAAGGCCGCCAGAAATGCCTCGATTGTCTGAGACGGTGGGGGGGGTTTTAACCAAAAAAGGGAAGTATGTTCTTGAACCCTCCTTAAGTTACGCTTTTTCTGACGATAATCGTGTTTTTGTAGACGCATTCACTTTTTTACCAGCCATCGTAATTGGCTTAACTGATATTCGCCAGGTAAAACGGCACAGTTTTTTTGGTAGCCTGGGTTTACGATACGGCCTGACCGAGCGGTTGGAGGTGGAAGCCAGGGTTCCTTATGCCTATCGGGCGGATATCCAGCGAGCTCGGCCTTTTAGTACAGGTGTTGCGAACGATCAAATCTTTAATGCTGATGGGCATGGTCTGGGTGATATCGAGTTTGCAGCCCGTTATCAATTGACCAGGGGTACTGGGGGCTGGCCAATTCTGGTTGGTAATTTGTTGACAACACTGCCAACGGGTAAAAGTCCTTTCAGACTCAAAACCTTAGATGTAACACAGATCGACCCTAATAACCCCGTTGAGCCTCTTTCATTTAGATTCCCGTTGGAGGTGCCTACGGGGTCGGGTTTCTTTACTTTCCAACCAAGCATAACTGCGCTTTATCCAACTGATCCCGCAGTGTTTTTTGGTAGTCTGAGTTATACCTATACGATGTCAACCAAAGAAAGCTTTGGTAGGGTTGATGCGGGTGATGGTGTGGGGATTACATTCGGTATGGGGTTTACGGTTAATAATCGCACGTCGTTTAATTTAGGTTATTCGCACCAGCATTTTTCAATACTCGAGTTGCTGGTGACAGAATTGGAGGGAGTGCCTTGGATATCGGGCAGTTCTTGCTAGGCTACTCATACAGGTATAACTTGCGAACGAATATCAACCTGTCTGTGGGTATCGGAGCGACGGACAACGCCCAAGACGCAAGACTTAACCTTAGAGTGCCCATGACTTTCTAGTGGTGTTTGCCATCACCTTTTCTGAAGCCAGCGATCCATGCAGTCAAGATAAATAACGGCATCAGGCGCGCTCTGATTGCGTTGTGACTGCCAGAGCATTTCCGCAAGGCACTCCATCGTGTGGTGTGCCGCTTCATGTTCGTCTCCTGTCAATTTGCAAAGTTGCGCAAATTTTGTACGAATGCCAACAGGTTGATCAATCGCCAGTTGCTCACGAATGGCAACGTGCATGCTCATGTGCAAAAAAGGATTGGTTGTACCCATCTCGGGTGGATAATTTTGTTCCAGATAATGTTCGCTGTTTTTCAGGATGGGATGATATTCGGGGTGCTGAAGTATGACTTCAAGCGTAATGGTCTCCATATTGGATAGAGTCTGCCTGAGCTGATATTTTTGCCAGGTATCAAAGAAAAATTGCCGGACCTCGGCTCTGCTCGGATTAAACATGTTGATTCGTGGTGAGCTCCCTATCTTTGGGTAAGTTTTTATGCCTGAATTCGCATAAATCCACAATCGGGCAAATATTGCATTCAGGTTTTCTCGCCTTGCAGATATAACGGCCATGAAGAATTAGCCAGTGATGAGCATCCTGGAGGAATTCTTTCGGCACCACCTTGACAAGTTTTTGCTCCACTTCCAGCACATTTTTTCCTGGCGCCAGACCAGTACGGTTGGCCACGCGGAAAATATGGGTATCCACGGCAATGGTGGGTTCGCCAAACGCCGTATTTAAAATGACATTGGCGGTTTTTCGTCCCACTCCCGGCAATTGCTCCAGCGTTTCACGGGTACGTGGAACCTCACCAGCATGGTGTTCTAGTAACAATACACAGGTAGCAAGGATATTCCGGGTTTTGGTGCGATACAACCCGATACGCTGGATATATTCACTCAGGCCACTTTCGCCGAGCGCCAGGATTTTCTCAGGGGTGTCAGCCACCGCAAAAAGTTTTCTGGTTGCCAGGTTGACGCTTTTATCAGTCGCCTGAGCAGAGAGAATGACGGCTACCAGCAATTGAAAAGTGGTTTGATATTCGAGTTCAGTCGTTGGGGCGGAATTGGTTTCCCGAAAGCGTGTGAAGATTTGTTGACGTTTGGAGGCATTCATTTCTAAAATAGAAGCTGCTAGGGTTTGCCGGTGGGTGTGGCGAGATTAGCATGAGCGCGAGCCATCGCGGCCTCGATGGTTGCTTGTTTTGTGTGACGGTTTGGTTGCTGGAAAATATCACCAGAGAATATTTGCTGGCTTTGATTAATTTCCGGGTTGGGTTTTTTTGCTGATTTTTGGCAAGCCTTTGTTTCCTAAAATGATAACGTTCCCGCGCTTGCTGCATGTACGCTGTTTTCTGTCCCTCACTTTCGTTGACGACAAGTTCCGGTACAGCCTGCATGTGGATGCAATCCACGGGGCAAGGCGCAAGACAGCGCTCGCAGCCGGTGCATTCCTGTGTAATGACAGTATGCATCAGTTTGGCCGCACCCACGATGGCATCCACCGGGCAGGCGCGCAGACAGAATGTGCAGCCGATACATTGAGTTTCATCGATGACAGCTACCGCTCGCGGTTTGGGGTAACCGTAAGTCGTATCAAGTGGTTTGGAAGCAAGGTTGAGCAGCCGTGCAAGCTGTTCAATTACGGCATTCTCGCCTGGAGGGCATTGGTTGATGTTGGCCTGACCGTTGGCGATTGCCACCGCGTAAGGCTGGCAGCCGTCATAACCACACTGACCACAATGGATCTGCGGCAGAATTGCATCAATTTGCTTGATGAGTGTAGATTTGTCAGCCATGAGTGTTTTTCTCACACAATATTCGGATCGTTTCAGTTGCCAGATCGGGTCCCTGGTAAATCAGGCCGGAGTAAAGCTGGATGAGACTGGCGCCTGCCATAATTCTTGATTGCGCGTCGGCAGGTTGCATGATGCCACCGACACCAATAATGGGAATAGCTCCTTGCAGATACTCATCGAGTAGTTGAATGACGGCATGGCTGCGTATTGTAAGCGGTGCACCACTTAAACCGCCGCTTTCGTTGCTGTGTGGAAGGTTCTCCACTTCATTCCGGGAAAGGGTGGTATTGGTTGCGATAACCCCATCCATGCGGTACTTGATAAGCAGCTGGGCGATCTGCTCAATTTGTTGTGACTCCAGATCAGGTGAAATTTTGACTACCAGTGGCGTATAGCGGCTGTACTGATCACTTAAGCGAGTTTGCTCTTTTTTTAACACCTGTAACAGATTGTCGAGTTCTGTTGTTTGCTGCAGCTGTCTGAGTCCAACGGTGTTGGGTGATGAAATATTGATCGTGATGTAACTGGCAATGGAGTATACCTTGCGCAGACAGATCAGATAATCATCAACGGCACTTGCCAGTGGAGTATCCGCATTTTTTCCGATATTAATGCCCAATATTCCCTGATAACGAGCATTGGCAACATTGATCAGGAGGCTGTCCACGCCTTCATTGTTGAACCCCATACGATTGATGATCGCCTGTGCTTCAGGAATCCGGAATAATCGTGGTCGGGGATTGCCTGACTGCGGACGGGGTGTGACTGTGCCAATTTCGATGAAACCAAAACCCAGCGCGGCAAGTGCATCGAGGTAAGCGCCGTTTTTGTCGAGACCGGCCGCCAGTCCCACCGGATTGGGAAAGGATAACCCCATTACCTGTATTGGCGTGCAGGCAATGGGTTGGCAGGTCATTAAACCTGTACGATGGAGTAGATCGAGAGACCGAAGCGTTACCGTATGGGCGGTTTCGGGATCCAGCAGAAAAAGGAGTGGGCGCAGCAGGTTATAGGGCATCGAGACCGTTTGTTTGGGGAATAGCATGCTTTTCTTGCCACTGGTTATCTACGAAAACTTGTAAGGGTCTGAAATTCGACTTGTAGCACATTTTGCGATTATCTGCGATCCAGTAACCTAAATAAAGATAGGGCAGGTGCTTGCTGCGACACTGTTCGATCTGCCAGAGGATGTTGAATGTTCCGTAACTGGCATTACTAATATCCGGATCAAAGAAGGTATAAACCGATGATAAACCATCTGGCACCTGATCGATGATACTGACCATCCGTAGTTGATTATTTTCATGAAAAGTAACCAAGTATGAATTGACATTACTTTTTAGCAGAAAATCACGATATTGTGCATGATATCTCGCGTCAATTATCTTGGCCGCTTTGACGACAATTATGATGGCCGGTTGAGTTTATTAGCTACTTCATGATTTTTTCTGGTTTTTCCTCCTATAACTTTCACTGTCGATTTCGATGATAGTTGCGTGATGGATGATCCGGTCGATGGCGGCAACAGTCATCATGGTGTCGGGGAAGATTTGATCCCACTGGCTAAAAGGCTGGTTTGAAGTAATGATGAGACTTCCGCTTTCATAGCGATGGGCAATGAAGTCAAACAATACTTGTGTTTCGAATCGGTCTTTTTGACATAGCCGATATCATCAACGATCAGTACACGGTATTTATCCAGCCGCGTCATGGCGGACATCAAGTCCAGTTCTTTCCTGGCTTGCTGCAGGAGTTGAACGAGTGCGGTAGCTGATATCCACTTGACGCGGATGCCTTGTTCAATCAAATGCAACCCCAATGCTGCCGCCACATGTGATTTGCCGACACCGGAGGGACCGATCAGCAACACATTGTCTGCCTGGCTCGCCCAGTAGGTATTGTCGCGCAGCGTGATGATTTTTTTCTGAGCGGCTTGAGGCAGTTCGGTCAGAGCCAGAGTGGCAAAGCTTTTGCCGCGCGGTAGTCTGGCTTCATGCGTCCAGTTTCTGATTCTGCTTTGGAAGCGCTGGGCGACTTCCTGTTCGCACAGGGCGGCGAGATATTGGCTGTAGCTCCAGGCGTGTTCTGCGGCTTGATCCTGGAAGTGCCGGTAATGCTGGCCAAAGGCAGGGAGTCTGAGTTCCTTGAGCATCAGTGGGAGCGATTCAGACATGAGCTGCCTCCTTGTGTTGCCCAGTTTCCGCTGAGGAGTTGATCGTAGGTATCCGCAGTGTGTTGTTTGATTGGGATGTCCGGCTGCGGCGCATGCTGTCGCAGAAATCGCTTTTGCAGTGTTTGCAGTTCAGGTAGCGGATGTTGTTGCAACAATTCAGCGGCCAACTGGCTCTCGCAATCATAGTCGTAGGCAAAACGCAGCACCGATACCATCCATTTGCAAGCGAGTCCGGGATCAAATTGTTGTTGTACCCGCGCCCACAGCTGGTGATACTGTGGCGTTGGCAACAGATCATCCCGCAGCCGGGAAAAGCGAAAGGCTTGTGGCTTTGCCGCCAATGCATGAATCACATGACGGTAATCGATGCGCCGGGCGCGTCCTTCTGGCGCTTTCGGATACGCGCGCGGTAAGGTAATGACCGGTGTTTGGCCAACAAAGCATTCCAGACGATCGTGATAGAGATGAACCCGGATGTTCTCGCCAATGAGTCTGGATGGCACACTGTAGAGTCCCCGTTTGACCGCTATGGTGCTACTGGTGGTCACTTTGACGGTCAGTTCACTGAAGTCCATGAAGCGGTAGCGTGGCAGTGGCTGGAGATGCGATTGCTCTTCCGCCAATCGCCCCCTGCAGCGCAGATTGAGCTTATCGACGATCCGTTCAAGAAAACGGCGGTAGGCACCCACACTTTCGAAATCCGCAGATCCCCGCAGTTTGATCGCCTGCTCAATCCGGTGTTTGAGCGAACCATGGGCATTTTCTACGGCGCCATTTTCATGGCTGACGCCCAGGTTATTGACCGTAGGCTTCATGCCATAGTGTTGACACAGCGCCGCATAAGATTGCGTGAGTTCTTGTTTTTGGCTCGCATTGACGTATGCGGCACTCAGGCTGTCGGTGCGATGTTCCCTGGGCACGCCGCCCAGTTTATGCAAGGCGGTCTGCAATCCATCGGCCAACGCACTATAACTTTCCCCGCCCCGGATGATATGAACCGCGCGCCAATGACTATAAGCCAGACGAAACTGATACAGCAGGTGATCAAATGGTTTGCCTGCAATCGTAATTGCCGTGCGCGGCCGGGTAAAATCGGACAACCCCTGGTGCCCGGCAGGCACCGACTGGCAAAACATGACCGCCTTACCGGGACCTTGCGTTGCCCGCCAGTGTTTTACACGGCGCTGCAAGCTTCTGAGAAATTTCTCCGGGTATTGGCCGGGATATCGATCATCCAGGTACTCCCAAAGCGTAGTCCCGGTCAGTTCAAGTTCCCCGTACAGCAATGGAACCAATTCGGTCTCCCAAACCAGCGCAAAAGGATCCTGGCGCGTGCGCCATTGCCGTTGCGACTTCTCCACCCGCACACCCTTCTCAATCCTGCGGCCACTGCGGATACTTACCCCGCTTTCGCAGTCGCTGTCTCCTGACCATGCCCTATCTGACGATTCTTCATATAAATAGCTTCCTGTTGATGAGTGATATGTTTTCCAGGGCAAGTTCTTTCTCCTTATATAGAAAAGAACTCATACTGATACTTTCACTCAACCGGTCAAGATAATTGTCGCCTGACCGGACAGGTTAATTGTCGTCTAATAGGGGGCAAGCGCAAACGTAACAAGGAAAGTTTTGCTTCTACGAGACGGGTGCTGTAGGATTTATCGATGTACAAAATAATATTCAACAAAGATCAAAGAGAGGGGTTGGCCAGTGTTTCAGATAACGTCGCCATCGCTTCGGTTATCGCGGCATTACTGGGTGGATTTGTTGAAGAGAAGGTGACCATTATTGGTGTATTAACATTATTTTTGTTAGCTGTTATTTTTCTGATGGTTTCATATATATTGCGTAAAGGAGAAGAGAATGGCTATTGAATCATTGATAGGCTTGGCTATTTTCGCGGCGATTATGATGTTGGTTGCTTTATATGCCGATAAACACCGCTCGTAGACAGCCCGTAGTTCCGTAGGTTGGGGTGAGCTTGCGAACCCCAACACAAACGTCAAACCAAAAAACCGCCTATGGGAAACCGGGGGCGGTTTTTGTTATCCAACAATTATTCTTCCTTTATTCCCTTCTACAGGCGAAATTGACTAAAATTTTCAATGGCTATGTCATCGTTAATTGTTGGTCACTGCAAATAAACACTATTTATCATTTATAAACAAGCCATTAGCCAAAAAACCAATAATTGATATTTTTATTTAAATTCATTTGGTTACATAACAACCACTAACTAACGATGACATAGCCTTTTCAATGCGCGTAGCCTTCTGGCATGAGTCCGCGCAGGGTGTAACCAGTATAAAAAGCCCGATTACGCGAGGCTAATCGGGTCTGCTGCTCCGGGATTTTTTGTTGTGATACACTTTTATTTTGCGCATCAGGAAAAATGAAATGGCGATGATTACCTTTGATACACATAAATTTGTTCGTAAATTGGAAGAGGCGGGCTTTGACCAAAAGCAAGCGGAGGGTTTGACTGAGGCAATGCGAGCGGCAATTGAAGAATCTGAGCTGGTCACTAAAAAAGATTTACAAATCGAGATCGCGCCGATTAAAGCTGATCTTAATCTACTCAAATGGATGATGGGGGCTCTTATTGCCCTCTCCATTGCTAATTTCTCCAGGCAATTTTTGTAACTTGAGATCCCTGGAATGGCCCGTAGGTTGGGGTGAGCTTGCGAACCCCAACACAAACACCAAACCAATCAAACCGCCCCTGGGAAACCGGGGGAAATAGGTCTTGTAATTAAGCGTTATGTATTAGACGACAATTAACCTGTCCGGTCAGGCGACAATTATCTTGACCGGTTGAGTGAAAGTATCAGTATGAGTTCTTTTCTATATAAGGAGAAAGAACTTGCCTGGAAAACATATCACTCATCAACAGGAAGCTATTTATATGAAGAATCGTCAGATAGGGCATGGTCAGGAGACAGCGGCTGCGAAAGCGGGGGTAAGTATCCGTAGTGGCCGCAGGATTGAGCAAGGTGTGCGGGTGGAGAAGTCGCAACGGCATTAATCGGGGGCATCGCAAACTCGTTTTGTTGGTGTGTAGGAACCCCAATATTACGAGTTTGTTTCTATCTATGAAATGCTTATCTCAAAACGTCAACAGACCCTAAAGAGCAGTCGTTACAATTAAAGCGTGATCGTTGGCTGCTATTAAAGCGCCAACGGGACTTGGGGCCAATGGATGAGGCTTTGTTGAGTGGATGGGTGGAAAACTATCCCGATCTTTATGAACTTCATAAAGCGAAAGAGGGTTTTTGCGATATTTGGGATCAACACTACAGCCGAACTGAGGCTATTAATGCCTTTGATTTGTGGATTAACTCCATACCTGAGTCAGTTTTCAACTATTTTGATGGCATGATTTCAACCGTCAGAAATTGGCAGATTGAGGCGTTCAATTACTTCGATCATCGAGTAACTAACGCCTACACGGAATCGGCTAACAATCACATTAAATCAATAGCTAAGCAAGGACGGGGCTACAGCTTTTACGTATTGAGGGCCAGGGTATTGTTCATCGGCGCAAAACATAAAATTAGACCAAAACCATTTAAGCAGGGGGTAGCTGAAAAAACGATTGGTTATGCTCTGCCGGATGATCTGTTTATCAATTATAGCGTTGAAATTCCACATGAGCCCGACATTTCGTAAAAACACGTTTTCTACACGATTTTACGCAGACCCGGAAAAATAAACGCCCTTTTTCATAAGAACCGAATGTACCGGGAAACGGTTTGGTCGTCAAACTGACCGGTAAGTCATCCAAAATACATACCCAATCTGCTCAACCGAGAGAGAGCAGCTTAATCCCATCCGAGCGCAATTCTCCATTGGGGGACACATGGCGATAGAGTGTCTGCCGGGTAATTCCAATCTCCTTGCAGAGGTTACCAATCTTTGTTTCTGGCTGTCCCATACTGGACATGGCCAACCGTAGCTTTGAGGCCGTCATTTTGTAGGGACGCCCACCTTTCCTGCCGCGAGCACGTGCCGATTCCAGTCCCGCAATAGTTCGCTCGGAAATTAACTCGCGCTCAAATTCGGCCAGTGCAGCAAAAATACCGAACACAAGCTTGCCAGATGCCGTCGTCGTGTCTACAGATGCACCGTGACCGGTCAGGACCTTCAATCCAACGCCGCGAGCAGTCAGGTCATGCACGGTATTGATCAGGTGACGCAGATCACGGCCCAGCCTGTCGAGCTTCCATACTATCAAAACGTCCCCTTCACGGAGTGCCTTTAGACAAGCTGCCAATCCTGGGCGATCATCGCGCCTTCCCGACGCCCGATCCTCGTAGAGATGTGCCGGATCGACGCCGAACGCGATCAGCGCATCCGCTGCAAGTCAGTGGACTGAGAACCATCCGCCTTCGATACCCTCATGTAGCCGATTAACATTTTTTTCACTTGTCACATATACGTTCGATTATGTGACAATATAAATCAAGAGAAAAATACTGTCAATATTAGTCATATAACCCGTCATTTAATCTATGTATTGTAAAAGGTTTATTTGGATTATAATGTGACAAGAATTTTGCGTGAGCACTACGAATGCAAAATGCGTCCAAGTTGAAGATCTCGTTATGCAGTATTTTCCAATGCAGGCTCATACCACATTGGACAAGGCTTGCTGTTTCATGTAACGAGGTTGCTATGTATAATGTTGCATGTAACTTGATAGGAGATTTCGCATGGGGAACCACGCACGTAATGCACGAGTTCAAAAGCACCGCGACGCGCTGCGCATGGCAGGACTACGTCCGGTGCAGATCTGGGTTCCGGACACACGCCACCCAGGCTTCGCGGAGGAGTGCCGCCGCCAATCCATTCTGGTGGCTCAGGCAGACAGCGCCGATATGCCCATGCAGCAGTTCATGGATGATGCCTTGGCAGACGTAGAGGGCTGGACAGAATGATGCGCGGCGACCTGGTGACTATTGCCATACAAGGAAACTTTGGCAAGCCACGGCCCGCGTTGGTAATTCAAGCCAATCAGTTCAGCGAGCATGTAAGTGCAACGGTTCTACTCATTACCAGCACGCTTGTTGCTGCGCCATTGCTGCGCGTTACTGTTCAGCCGAGCGCGGAGAACGGCTTGCAGAAGCCTTCACAGGTAATGGTGGACAAGGCCATGACGGTTAAGCGCGACAAGGTAGGACCAGCCTTTGGACACATTGATGCGGATGTATTAGTGGAGGTTGAGCGTTGCTTGGCCGTTTTCCTGGGCATCGCCAAGTGACCCGTCGTTTCACCCACCGGACGCCATCATATACGGCGCAACCGATAAATTTCTCGTATGCTAGTTGCTGATCATTCGACTTTGCTTGTCAGGGGCATCGCCATTCCTGCAAAGGTTGAACCCATAGTTCACATCAAAATCTTTTTTCTCGCCAGATGTCGTCTGAACACCGGGTTGTTTCAGGTGAAGGTTAAGGCGCTTGCAGCCGGGCTGATCGAATTTAGCTACCGTAGTCACCGTGGCAATGACTGGCTGTTGTGATCCAGTCGTCTGACGGAAAAATCCGGTAAGCGGACCTGTCACAACTCCACCTGACTTTCCGTCCGGCGCATCAATTGCTTCGATCAGTAAAGGCTTGATGTTGGGGTATGTCGGCATTTCCGCCATGGCTTGCCAGGAGAAAATCCCTATAAAGATGGATGTAGGCAGAAAAACTATCTTTGACGTGATTCTCAACATTATTTTCTGATGCCTAGTTCATTGGCAGCATGTTCTATCGCTGCCCGCAGTAATGTTTCCGGGTGTTCGGGTTGGGTTGAGGCGGTATAAATGTTGAATCCAACAACCTCATTCCCAATTGATTGGTTTTTCATAATAGAAAATCCAAAACCAGCCAATCCTTCCTGAATATTGTTCTGTGAGGCGATACCCATTGCTGTCGTAAGTACGCCAACTGCTACCAGTTACGATTCCGCCAAGACTTCCTCCGAATGCTGAACCAAGTGAGATGGGATTAGGCCCCATATCGAAATTAGCCCCGTTGTTGGTTGCCTTGTTCACCAGTTTCACCATTTTTTCCATCTGTTTTTCGTGGGTTCTCCTGGTAAAAGCAGCGGTTTGATGACAGGTAGCTCCTCGCGCATCGACAACAGATATTCCGCTGTATAAGGCATTGCACGGCCATCTTCCTTGAATGGCATGGTAACGAACGCCGTAACGGACATTTTGTAATAAGCATTTTCCTTGACTGATGTAACGTTAAATCCGTATTCTTTCATAAGGTTTGCCAGCAATGGCAAATGCTCAGATTTGAATGTCGATGTTTTAACGTAAACAGTCTTTTTTGCATCGAAGTCGCGAGAACTGAGCAAAGCCGTTTTATCCATTACTAACGAATGGATACTTGAATTTGAAAGGGGGAATGCTCAACAACTGACTGGCAGCCCGTGATGAGTGCAACCAGAAATACGATAAAGAGAAGCTTTGCAGAATCATTCAATTTGAGAACCGGTATCATAATAGCTTTGTGTCCTTCTGTTGATTACATCCCTTGCATTATCAGATAAATCCGATGTGTTTTGCAGTTTCACTGCTGCCATTACTTCACGGAGAATTCCGATAAATCAAGTGCTGCAAAATTGATTGAAGCAAATTCGGCATGAGAAAATCCTGCGCAATTGGGTCTTTTAGCAGTTCCCCATGATTTACCAATCTGCGCTCTTCCCTGGGTATTGATGATACGGCCAAGGCGACTGTTGTAGCAGCAGTAGGATCGCTTACGTTCCAGGCAGACTCCGAAGAATTTCTTCGAGCAGTACGATCCTACCCGATGGCAAAGATTCTGCCCTTCTTCATCGATAGTATCTGTTCATCGGGTTCGCAGGACAGCGAGCCGGTTACGACCAAAGAACTCAATTACTTACCATTATTGGCGCATACATTCGCATGGTGTGAATCACGCTCGCCCTGCCAGCGCCCTGTCCGCCCTGAATACAATGATCCTGATGCGTTATTGTCAGAGCTTGCTACTTTGGCGAGACATTCGCCTTTAAATGATAGTGCTGCCCCGCTGTCACGTTCTAATTCAAATTCTTCCATTTTGGTGTACTCTCGAATATGTAGACACATTTAAAAATGCGGATAACTTTAAGGGTAACTTTCTGTTTATTAAAATAAAAACTGTTTATCCACATAACGCTTTAAGAAGATTATGCATAAGATCTGATGTCGAGTTGGATGTCCGTGGGCTGGTTTGTCCGTTACCTATTTTGCGCACCAAGAAGCTACAGCTGGTGAGTATAGAAATCCGGGAGATACTAAAAATCATGGCAACCGATCCTGGTGCCGAGCGATTTCTATATTTGCCGAACAAACTGGCCATCACCTGCTGAATTCCACCAAGGCCAAGCGGGGAATCGTTTTTTATTTTGCGAAAACGCTAAACGAAGAGTGTTTGCAGGTGTTTCAGAGGTTGTGGCAAGAGCGTGACGAATTGTGGTTGACGGAATCACTGTAAGACTTTACCCAACCATCTGGAGATGTCTGTCAGCTCTTGATCGCATAGGAAGGCGCCATTGGGTATTGATGCCATCCCACTGCACAGTGTTCAGCACCAAGATGCTGGCGTGAAGCAAGAGCCAGATCAATCGGAACTGATTGAGTCATGTTCGCCATGCGCCATGAAGATGGGAGTTTCCCGGTTAGTGGGATGAGCTTCCTGCAGAGTAGTATTTGCTAGCGGTAGATAGGCGGAGAGTACCATCATCCCCGGCAAGCTTCTCTGGATAACGCAGACCTGTCTGCGAAGCCATCACGCCACCTTGGGAAAAGCCGGCTAGTACGATTTTTTTGGAAGCGATTCGCGCCGCTTTTCCTGGTAAATCAGTGTTGCAATGACTCCCTCCGGATGCTCTTAGGCCGTTTTCGTCCTCACATCTTTACCCAGGTTTGTATGTTTTGATATCGTACCAGGCGCGCGGCGTAATCCGCCATTGATGCTGACGGACGTAATGCCGGGGCGTGTGGAAAAACAAAACGTAATGAAACGTCAGTCGGCAAATCGAGCTTATTTCCACAATGGGGACGAAATCATGCCATAAGCGCCCAGCCCGTGCATCCATATTACAGCGCCCGGGATGGATGGGTGCCGATTGTGATTTCAATGGCGGCTTCTGTATTAAATATAAACATTCATTTGGGAATTGACTTGCCAGGGATGGCACGTTAAATTTCACGCTTTAGCATTTTATAGTAACGCAAATAGGAGCAGCAAGAAACGCAGAAATTTTGTCAAATATTGGGGACGGGCGTGGCGGGAGTCGCTTTGAGTTCCCGTTGTGCCATCTGTTATCGCTCAACTTACAGCCTGCAAAATGGCGAAGCTA
>JADJBK010000007.1 GCA_016703745.1 Nitrosomonas sp.
AAAATGGGCAGTCTGGCTCGAAAATTACCTGATTACAGCAAATCGTCAAGAAAAGTAATGCGAGGTTTTATTCCGATTCGCTGTTTATAATGGACAGGGTTATCCACAAAATACAGGGGATAACCCTGTGTGTAACTCAGTGGGCAACCATCCTAAGTACGAGGGTACACGATGGACATTGCCGCTGCCTTATTCAGGGCAAAAACCCGATGGCACATTTGTGTTTTGTAAAAGGAGTGCGTGTAATGAAAAAGTCAGAAAATGAAAGTCAGGAACCAGACCTGAAAACCATGGATGAAGTGATTGACGAGAAGCTCATCGACATGGAAACACCGGGCTTTGCGGCTGAATTCAATCCGCTGGAAGCGGACAGGATCGGTGCATTTGAAGAAGATGCGCTGAGCGAACAAGATGCCTGGGAAAGCGCCATTGATGTAATCGAGCACACCTAATCATAATAGCTAAGGTAATCCGATGAAACCCAATCGTAACGATGCTACCAAGCCAAAAAAATCATTTCACGAAACCGTCGCTGAGAACCTCATTAAACAGCTCAGGCAGGGCACTGCACCCTGGCAAAAGCCGTGGAAACCCGGTGATCCACTTTTAACATTACCCCACAATCCAACAACTGGTAAACGCTACCGTGGAATTAATATCCTCCATCTGATGAGTCAGGGGCGTACTGATCCGCGCTGGATGACGTATAGACAGGCAGCAAGTCTGGGCGCGCAAGTGCGCAAGGGTGAGAAAAGCATCCTGATTCAATACTGGAAGTTCAATGATGAGCGCATTAAAAAAGATGAGCATGGTCAGCCCATTCTGAACAGCGAAGGCAAGCCTGTTAAAGAACAATTCAAGCTCGAACGTCCAAAAGCGTTTTACGCCACGGTGTTTAATGCTGAACAGATTGATAATCTACCCAGACTTGAGATTACATCCCCTGACTGGGAACCGATAGAGCGTGCTGAGCAAATATTACAGGCATCCAAAGCCGTCATCCATCATGGGCAAAATGACCGGGCATTTTACCGATCATCATCTGACGAGATTCACCTGCCGCACAAAGAGCAATTTCAAAGGCCGGATCAATATTACGCAACCGCATTGCATGAACTGGGTCATTGGACTGGGCATGAGTCACGTCTTAATCGTGATCTGGGTAATCCTTTTGGTAGTGAAGCATACGCAAAGAAGAATTACGCGCTGAAATTGCCAGCATGATTTTAGGTGGTGAACTGGGTATTGGTCATGATCCAGAACAACATGCTGCTTATGTGGGTTCATGGATTAAGGTGTTGGAAGACGATCCGAAAGAAATATTTCGTGCGGCTGCCGATGCTGAGAAAATTCAGGATTATGTGCTTTCATTCTCACAGCAACAAAAAGTTGTTGAACAGGAGGAAATCAGGATGGATCAGATCAAACAGGACGCACTGGCCGACAGTACCCGCCAATACCTGGCTGTCCCTTATGTTGAAAAAGATCAGGCCAAAGCTGCCGGTGCGAGCTGGGACAATCATGCCAAGTCCTGGTACGTCGGAGACAATGCTGATATTCGCGCACTAGAACGCTGGTTGCCGGAGAATGTAGCCAACCAACCGGAACCTGCAATAGATCCTCAGGCGGAATTTACCGAATTATTACGTTCTCATGGCTGCATTGTAGACGGCCATCATCCGGTGATGGATGGCAGCAAACAAAGAATTAAAGTCGAGCATGACGTTTCCGGCGAAAAATCGGGCTTTTATGTCGCGCATCTTGACGGTCATCCTGCCGGATACTTTATCAATAACCGCACCAAGTCCGAGACACGCTGGAAAGCCAAGGGGTATTCTTTAAATGACGAGCAAAAAGCAGTACTTTCGGCACAAGCTGTCATTCAGCAGCAAAACAGAAAAATCGAGCAACACGAGCAGCAATTGAAGGTGGCTGGGAAATCAAGGCATTGCTGGCAATCGCACCGCTAGCCAATGCCGAGCATCCCTATCTGTTGGACAAAAATGCCCGACCGGGTGATTTAAAGATCGTGCCACAGAATGCGGATGATTTACCAGACGACTCCATCATCAAAATCGGTCAGGATTGGCAAGCAGCCAAGATATTGCGTGAGGAAAATCCTGGCAGTATTGTTCTAACCGCTGGTGATTTATTGTTACCGGTGCAAGACATCGATGGCCAGATCTGGAGTGTGCAAACCATACAGCCTGGCGGAGGCAAGTTTTTTGTGACCGGCAGTAAAAAGGAAAGTAATTTCTACGTGGTTGATGGGCAGGGCAGAGGAGTGGGTGCCCTGGACGATGCACTGATGATCATCATCGCCGAAGGCTATGCGACCGCCGACACTTTATCCCAAAGCCTGGATTGCCCGGTGGTTGCCGCATTTGATTCAGGTAATCTGCCCAAGGTCGCTCAAGTCTTGCATGAAAGATACCCGCAGAAGCCGACTGTGATCGCCGGTGATGATGATTTCATACAGGAATCGGTCAATGGTACCAATCCTGGCCGGGAAAAAGCCATCGAAGCCGCAAAGCTGGTGAACGGCGAGGCAGTTTTTCCGATTTTTGCACCGGGTGAGCAAGTGTCAATGAAGCTCAGTGATTTTAATGATCTGGCGAATAAAAGCACTTTAGGGGTTGAGGGTGTTAAGCGCCAGGTTGGTTCTGTTGCTGCGAGCGCATTGGAACAAGCCAGGGATCAAGGCAGAGCTAGAAAATTGACAAACGGTCTTGAACAAAACCAGCAGGAGAATCAGCAAAAACGAGCACTGGCCAGGTAAAAAATGATCAATCTCTTTGCCTTTCTCCAAACAAAGCAGCGTTCAATTAGGCGACAGGTTGAGCAGGATGTGCGGCGGTATTGAATACCAAAATCAGAAGATTTATTTCCCGCAACCTGATGCGCGGCTGCCTGTGCGTTTACGAAATGGCAATGTCACCTGGGTAACGTGGGGCAGACGCAAGGACGAAGCCCTCGGTAAATTTCCAAATGGCGGTTGGGCACGCCTCAATTCCATCAAGAGTGGCAAATGGAAGCCATGGCATCCAAGGCCAGTCTTAATTGTCGCTGATCAGTTCATGGAAAAAGATCAGGAGAAACAATCCCACTGGGTACCTTTAGGCACAAGCATGATGATTCAAGGGCTATTGGCAGAAAGGAATGATGAGCTGCGGGTTTATGTGGTAACAGTCAGCACACCGCCAGAGTATGCCTGGATACATGATCGTTGGCCGAGGTTGGTTCGGCTAGATCAATGCAATGGACCCTGATGTGCATGGCGTGGTTTTGTTGGAATTTACAAAAACCAATATAGAATTATCAAAAAATATTTGTGACAGCTCAGCATGAAGCAGGCTGAAGTGGATTACCCATGAAGGCGTGACGAAGTAATTCTAATGGGTTCTGTCGCAAATATTCGTAAAGTGTAAAGCCATGATCCGCTGCCATCTCGCCCGCATGATGGGCGAACACAAGATGCGTATTGCCGACGTTGCCAGAGAAACGGGCTTGAGTCGCGCCACGGTGACGTTGCTCTATAAAGAAACGGCGCAGAAAGTGGATCTGGAAACCATTGAGAAGCTGTGCCTGCTGTTTGAATGCCAAGTAGGCGATCTACTTGAGCTGACCCAACAATAAACAGGTTTGTCCGTTAAAAGATAAAGACCCTTTGATAAGGCATTTAACGACATCCAATAAACGACTAATACCAAAAAAAACAACAGGAACTACAGAATGACAAGCATCCAACAACGTGCCGCCCTACAACGCCAGATCTGGGCCATTGCCAACGATGTGCGCGGCTCAGTAGACGGCTGGGATTTTAAACAATATGTCCTGGGCACCCTGTTTTATCGCTTCATCAGCGAAAACTTTGCTCTCTATATTGAGGCCGGTGACGACAGTATTCATTACGCTGCGCTTAGCGATGAGGTGATCACGCCAGACATCAAAGACGATGCCATTAAAACCAAGGGTTACTTCATCTACCCAAGCCAGTTGTTTGCCACTGTGGCTAAAAACGCCAACAACAACGAAAGCCTGAACACCGATTTGGCCGCGATCTTTTCCGCTATCGAAGCCTCCGCTAATAGCTACCCCTCTGAGCCGGACATCAAAGGGTTGTTTGCCGATTTCGATACCACCAGTAACCGACTCGGTAATACCGTTAAAGACAAAAATCTGCGTTTAGCGGCCGTTTTGAAAGGCGTGGCAGGCTTGGATTTTGGCCATGATTTTTATGAAAAGCCTGATGCCGCGCAAATTGACTTGTTCGGCGATGCCTACGAATTCCTCATCTCCAACTATGCCGCCAATGCCGGTAAATCCGGTGGTGAATTTTTACCCCGCAGCACGTATCAAAGCTGATTGCCCAACTTGCCATGCACAAGCAAACCAGCGTTAACAAAATTTATGATCCAGCGGCCGGTTCTGGCTCGCTGCTGCTGCAAGCCAAAAAACACTTTGATAATCACATTATTGAAGATGGCTTTTGGGGGCAGGAGATTAACCACACCACCTACAACCTTGCCCGTATGAATATGTTTTTGCACAACATCAACTACGACAAGTTCAATATGCAGCTGGGCAACACCTTAACAGACCCGCACTTTCTGGATGATAAACCCTTTGATGCCATCGTCTCCAATCCGCCCTATTCGGTGAAGTGGATAGGTAGTGATGACCCAACCCTGATTAACGATGATCGCTTTGCGCCAGCAGGTGTGCTCGCACCTAAATCCAAAGCCGACTTTGCCTTTGTGCTGCATGCACTAAGTTACTTATCCAGCAAAGGCCGCGCGGCCATTGTTTGCTTTCCCGGTATTTTTTACCGTGGCGGTGCCGAGCAGAAAATTCGCAAATATCTGGTAGATAACAACTATGTGGAAACGGTTATTTCACTCGCACCCAACCTGTTTTTTGGAACCACCATTGCTGTGACCATTCTGGTGCTCTCCAAACACAAAGCCGACACCACCACCCAGTTTATTGATGCCAGTGGTTTATTTGAAAAAAACACCAATACCAACACGCTTACCCATGACCACATCGAACAGATCATGCAGGTGTTCGATAGCAAAGCAAATGTGGAACACTTCGCTCAATCCATACCGTTTGAGAAGGTGTCCGCTAACGACTACAACCTGTCGGTGAGCAGCTATGTAGAAGCCAAAGACACCCGCACAGTGACTAACATTGTTGAGCTAAATACTGATCTAAAAATTACTGTCGCTAAGATCACCCAACTGCGTATTGATATTGATGCGATTGTTGCCGAGATTGAAGGCGATGAGGTTGAAGCATGAGCAGCATGAGTTATATGGAAAAGCTGCTTGATGGCGTTGAGGTAGAGTGGAAGGCGTTAGGTGATGTTGTTGCGATTAATACCGGTCAAAAGCCATCTGAAATTCTTGATAGTGCGACAGATTTTGATTATATCAATGCTGGTACATCTAGGTCAGGATATAGCGCAACTAGCAATTGCGAAGGTGACACGGTTACAACTCCATCCCGAGGGCAAGGAGGGATCGGTTATGTAGGATATCAAAAAGATCCGTTTTGGTTAGGTCCTTTGTGCTACAAGATGAAGTCACTTGATAATGCTTTTTTGATTAATAAATATATCTTCTATTTTTTTCAATCAAAAAGCGCATTGTTATTAGGTTTAAAAAAAGAAGGTGGAGTTCCTGCTGTCAATAAGTCTGATTTGGCTAGATTAGAAATTCCAATCCCCTGCCCAGACAACCCCAAAAAATCCCTAGAAATCCAAACCGAAATCGTCCGTATTCTGGACACCTTCACCGAGCTGACCACCGAGCTGACCACCGAGCTGACCACCGAGCTGACCGCCCGCAAAAAACAATACAACTACTACCGCGAGCAGTTATTGAGCTTTGAAGAAGGGGAAGTGGAGTGGAAGACGTTGGGGTCGGTAGTAAATATAAAAAATGGTAAAGACTGGAAGAAGTTAGGGGCTGGAAATATTCCTGTATACGGTTCTGGCGGTGTCATGCTGTATGTTGACACTTTTGCTTATGACAAGCCAACGGTGTTGATTCCAAGAAAAGGATCAATCACAAATATCTTTTTATGTTGAATCGCCATTTTGGAATGTCGATACGATTTACTACACCGAGATTGATACCGACCAAATTATTCCTAAGTTCTTCTATTACTTTATGAAGACGCTAGATTTAATGCAGTTGGATACTGGCTCTGGCAGGCCTAGTCTTACACAAGCAATATTGAATGAAATTAAAGTCCCCTTACCAATGCTGGCTGAGCAAGCTCGTATTGTTTCTATTCTCGATAAATTCGATGCCCTAATCAACTCCATCAGCGATGGCTTACCCCGCGAAATTGAATTGCGCCAAAAGCAATACGAGTATTACCGCGATTTGCTGTTGAACTTCCCCAAGCCGGGTGCCGAGGTAGCGGCCTAATGCATCATCTAAAACCCGTAGGGACAAACTGCTCCCAGCTACAGCCATAAGGAAGGAACCCTATGACCAAGCAATTAAGCCTGCAAGACCAAAGCACGGAGTTCCTGCTTTACACCGCACCCAGTGGGGCGGTGAAAGTCGAGGTGCTGCTCAGTGGCGAAACTCTGTGGCTGACGCAAAAGCGTATGGCCGAGCTGTTTGGCGTGGGCGTACCGGCCATTTCCAAGCATTTAGAGAATATCTATTCAAGCGGTGAATTAGATCAAAAGGCAACTATTTCCCTTTTGGAAACAGTTCAGCAAGAAGGGAGGCGCGAAGTTAAGCGTAAGCTCGAATACTACAACCTGGATGCTGTGATTTCTGTCGGTTACCGGGTCAATTCTACCCAAGCTACCCAATTCCGCATCTGGGCGACAGCACTCATCAAAGAGTACATTATCAAGGGCTTTGCCATGGATGATGAGCGCCTGAAAAATGGCCGCTTTTTTGGCAAGGACTACTTCCGCGAGTTGCTGGAGCGGGTACGCTCCATCCGCGCCAGCGAGCGGCGCATTTACCAGCAGATTACCGATATTTTCGCCGAGTGCAGTATTGATTACGATCCAAAATCAAAAACCACCCGGCTGTTTTACGCTCATGTGCAGGACAAGTTTCATTTTGCTATCACCGGCCATACCGCCGCCGAAATCATTGCGCTGAAGGCCGATGCCAGCAAACCCCTGATGGGCATGAGCACCTATAAAAAATGCACCGGACGGGCGGGTATTAAAATCGGACGCTTCAGCGGCCAAAAATTATTTAAGTGAAGATGAAATCAAAAAGCTGGAACGCAGCGTATCGGCTTTTTTTGACTACATCGAGGGCATCATAGAGCGGCGTAACACCTTCACCATGGAAGCGTTTACCGAGAGCGTGAACAAGTTCCTCGCCTTTAATGAATATCAAATTCTGGAAGGTTTCGGAAAAGTGTCGCGCCAGCTGGCAGAGCAAAAGGCCCATGCGGAATACGACAAATTCAACAAGCAACAACGCATCGAATCAGACTTTGATCGCGAAATAAAAAAGCTACTGAACAGCAAGGATAAAGACGCATGACGGATTATAAAAGGCGTTGTTGAATAAATCAAAATGAGCCAAATGGCTCCGTTCTGCCGTTAATTGTTAGAGTTTTACGGACACCGGCATGCCTAGATTGGCCATTCTGTTGAGTGCAGACGCACTAATCCACGCTTCTGTTTTTTGCTGTGGGAGTGCACGCGCTTTCATGGCGTTGCCAAAAATACGCTTGTAGCGTTGCACGGCAAGCTCGGCATAGTTGCGCAAACCATATCCTGTCTTCTTTTGCCAAGCAATGCGGCCATGCTGTTCAATTACCCTGATATGACCGTCCCGCTGACTGTCGCCTGTAGCGGAGCGGACGGCAGTCTTGTGCGGTGGAATGATCACTTGTGCATCAGGTTGATGATTCAAAACCGCCTGGGAAATCGGTTCACCATCATAGGCGCCATCGGCGATGAAGGTATCAAAAGGCGTATCAATTTGGGCAAGCAAATCCGGGATTGCAGTGGGGTCGCCTATTTCAGGTGGGGTCAGTTCGCACGCCAGCAATTGATGGTTCTCATCGACCGCAAGATGCAATTTACGCCAAGTGCGCCGGGCCGCAACGTCATGCTTTTCCTGGTGCCAGTCGTCTTTGCCGTAAACCTTGAGACCGGTTGAATCAACAATAACAAGACTACCCGGTTCCATCGCTTTGGTTAGGGTATGCTGAGGTAACTTAATGCTGCGCCTGGACAGGCTACTGAAGTCAGGAATGGTGATGTCAACTTTCATGATACCGGCAAGCGAGTTCATGAAACCTTCGGTTTGACGTAAGGGCAGATGGAAGACCTGGCGGATAAATAGAGCTGTTTCTATGGCGAGATTAGAATATTCCTGCGGCCTGCCGCGAGCTCCCGTTCTGGTGGGGCGCCACTCAGCAATTGCCGCTTCCGTAAACCAAATCGTGATATCACCCCGTCGCCGCAATCCGTTGTTATACTCATGCCAGTTCATCACTTTATAACGAGATTTTTCGATCTTATGACGGCGACTTTCGTTGTGTTTATAAGGCATTGGCTTCTCTGCAGGTGAAATCCTGCAGAATTATGCCAGATGTGCCATCTTTTTACCGACAGTTCGATTTATTCAACAACGCCCCTCGCAACGGTGTGCCGAGTATTACGATAGCCAAATAATCATGAGGCTTTAAAAAGTTACCTGAGAGTCGGTTGGTTCTGTCGCATTAACGAAAGAAAGCTGAGGTATGCTGATTTTCATGGAGTCCGAAGTTTCATAAAATGAAGACATGAAATGGAGGATGGAGATGGAATTACGCCGCGCACAATATAGCCAGGAATTTAGGGAGCAATCAGTTAAGTTTTTTAAAGAAAGTGGATTAACTTTGGTTGAGGCGGCAAAACGGCTATCTTTACCGAAAGGAACATTAAAGAATTGGGTTTATGCTGACAAACGAGGAGAACTCGCATTGGTAGGTAAGCATCAGAAGCCGCTGACTGAAGTTGAATTAGAGCTATCCAGAGTTAAACGAGAATTAGCAGAAGTGAAGATGGAGCGTGACTTTATAAAAAAGTGTGCGACGTATTTCGCGAAGGGGTCGCGGTGAGATACGGTCTGATTGAATCGATGCGACAAAGATATCCGATTGCGCTCATGTGCCGGGCATTTGATGTTTCCGAGAGCGGCTTTCATGTCCAAAGGACTCGCCCAGTCTGTAAGCGTAAGCAGGAGAATGCAAGACTGGAAATAGAAATACTGGCCGCACACCAACGTACACGAGAGACCTACAGTGCCGAGCGCTTGCATCATGACTTGGCGGATCACGGAGTACAAACCACACCATACCGCGTTAGAACATTGCGCAAGAAATTGAACTTGCGTTGTAAGCAAAAACTGAAACTCAAGGCGACAACCGATTCTAAACATCATTTACCGGTTGCGCCCAATATTCTGAACCGGGAATTTGCTGTTAACGCACCGGGTAAAGTGTGGGTCAGTGACATCACTTACATCCCTACAGACGAAGGTTGGTTGTATTTAGCTGGCGTAAAGGATCTGTTTAATGGAGAGCTGGTAGGCTATGCCATGAATGAGAGAATGACTAGGAGCCTGGTTATACAGGCATTATTTCGTGCAACTGCAAGTAAACATCCCGGTAAGGGACTGATTGCTCACTCAGATCGCGGCAGCCAATACTGTGCACATGATTACCAGAATTTATTGCAACAATTTGGCATGATCGCTTCCATGAGTCGCAAGGGTGATTGCTATGATAACGCGCCGATGGAAAGTTTCTGGGGAATACTTAAAACCGAGCTGGTGCATCATCGGAGATTCAAAACACGACAACAAGCCATTCAGGAGATTACCGAATATATAGAAATCTTCTATAACCGGCAGCGAAAACAGAAAAGGCTGGGCTACTTGTCACCAGCACAATTCACGCAGCAATACTATGCAAATCTGCTTGTTGCTTAAACCGATGGACTCCATTTTTGACAGCACATATCACTGTGCAGCGTGCCGAGTTTCGCTGGGTCAATACGCTTCCTGGCAATCTCAAGACTGCCTTCAGTGGAACATACCATGCATTCAATCACGCCAAGTATGCACAGCGCTATCTTGCAGAATTCTCCTATCGCTTCAATCGCCGTTTTGATTTGGCTGCCATGGTGCCGCGATTGCTGCGCGCCGCCGCAACGACAGAACCTCTTCCGCTCGGTACATTGAGAATTTCTGAGACAAGTAACTAATCAGGAAACCTTTTGCATCCGAATGCTATAATAAGCCAGTGGATGTGCTACGCAGTTGGTAGAGCACCTTCTCGCGCCTTACGAGCGCTGGGGTGAACCAATATTGGGGAACCCGTTGGTTTCTAGCGTTTTACACAAGACGGCGAAAGCTCGACGACTATCTTGAGAGGTTCTACATTGATTTTTGGCGTGTCGAGTCTATCGACCCGAAACGCAGACACTGGACGGCTGCACGGAACTCCATTCGTGATGGCGCACGCGTAGTCGCGATCGCTCTGTGGCTGTCCATTCTTCTAGTAATCTTTTTACGTTTAGTCAAATAGAGAGACGCGACGAATGTTGTCAGTTCATTACCTCGCGAGTGGCTACCCATCATGCGGGCTTCGCCTGCTCGCTCCGCACCCTTCACCTGGCACGTGTCTGCTTTCAGAAAGTCTATCTGACTGCTGTGCGTCGAAATCGGACAGTCGGCTTGTATTCAGAAGCTCGCTGCATTGCATTGCGTCTATTGTGGATGGTCTGGAGACAGACATTACATTTGCAATTATCGCGAGCCCACGACCCTGGAATGCAAGCCGGCGCGGATAAATGCAAGCTCATTTGCAGATAATGTGAGCCCGCTGGTTATTTCAGTTGCAGTTAATCTGAGCCAGCAACGGCGTCAAATGCGAGCTTGGCCGGTTTCAAACGCGAGCCGTTACACCTAACAACTGAGTTCAGAGGCGAGCACTCTTGGGGGACAGGTCTATATTTTAAAATATTAAATGTAGGACTGCCCCTTCTTACTCCTGAGTTACTATTTTTCGTTCTTATAGAATGACCGTCTCACAAAAAAAACATGCCGTTCATCTCCCACGTCGACTTCGATCTCAAATTCACCTTCGGTTTTATGAGTTAATCCCCTAGTATCGGTGACTATCAACCCCCCATGCCCTTCACCAGGTGCTATTGTTTGCGCTTTCATAACTAGTTGTTCCGCTAATTGTCTGCTGTTCTGGGCACTGGCTGCTATTGAGTCTAAGTTATTTCTAAAATTTTGACTATTCTGGTTCGCCAATATTCGCGCTTTAGCTGGGTCATAAGTGGTTGTGGTAGAAATACCACTGTATGAACCAGAGTAGTTGCCAGATATACCAGCAGTATATGGTCTGTATCCGTAACTTCCATAGCCACTATAGGATCCGTATGTTCTACCAGTATTATATGTAGTTGAAGTACTATAAGCCGCACTTGATGCACTTAGTGCGCCTGCAGCAGCAGCCCATGCCGCAGCTCTTTTACGTCTCCCTCCTTCTTCCTCTATTTCCATCATTATATCTGAGTAAGACAGTACGTTTATTGGTTGAGTATTAGAGGCAGGCTGACCAGCACTTTTTACCTTTAACGAAACACGAATATTGTCACTACTTATATTTATAAACTCTTTGCCTAAATTTTGTACATACAAAACATATGATGTAAATGAGGTTGCGTTATTCAGGTGGCTATAAGGGGCTAGCGTTACAAAGTGTGTTTTCTTAGATATGATCGTTTCCTTTCCATCATCATAAACAAACTCTTGTCCCTCAGTTTTGATAGGTGACATTTTCATATAATGCACTGAAGCACATCCTGTCATACTTAATATTAGGACAATTAACGCAGGAAAGTTAATTGACATTTCCCTTTTCATGTACCTTCTCCTTTACTCATGACGCCCCACTGCAACTACTTGTTGTCCCCGACCGCTTGGTAGAACTTGGTATACGAATTTTGAGAAATGCCTCTTAGGCGCTCTCTAAATTTGTCAGAAAAACTCGGCAGCCACTTGAAATAGATTTGATAAGCGGTCTCTTTCTTTAAATTAATTTGATCACTTGTTTTTTCTGTTAGCGCCAAATATTCTTTTATCTTGTCATGCGCATCGTCGTATTCCGTCTTAAATGGATCAAGACTTTTCTTTATTACGGCTATTTCTATTTCAAGTATGTTAGATACGTTTATTATTAGACACTTGAAATTCAGGGTCAAAATGTATCTTGTTATAATGGAGCGAACCTGCAGCCAATGAAACGATGTCCAGTTTTTTTCTATGTAGGATTTAACAATGCGAAATTTTCTTTTCTCATTGCCGTCGTAATGAGACTGACTGACATCAGGTAAATCTAGAGCCTTAGATGACAACACGCTGGCGGCCGTTGAACATCCCGACCCAGTACGGCCAGTCAATCCGATAACGACAAAGTTACCCGCCTCTTTATAGATACGTTCCAAAGCGTGAGAAATAGCTGTTTTATTTTGTTCCATTCGTCCCCCAGTCTTATTGCCGAGTGACATGACCCTACGGCATGAGCATACTGGGCTGACGCAGGTTCGTTTGTCTTGCCGCCCAACACAATATATAAGACATTTTGTCCAAAAAATCGGAGTTGACACTATTAACTTTATTTAAATTCATTTATGTAAATAAATTAATAGTTAAGAAGACGATTTAATATACACTTTGTTAGTCAAATTTTTGCAGTTATATTATTTATTTGTCAATAAATACAAATGTTTGTTTCACATAGAAACCAAAATTTTGTGAGCAAGCAGTATAAATAGATAGGGCAATGCGATCATGTTTATTAAATGTCATTAACGACTATTTTCTCTCTTTCTTTAAACAGCACTTTCACCGGTCTACTGCCCGGTCACCAATTTTTTCCCATCTGGGCGCAGCTCACCTTTTGGTGAAAGATGTCTATACAGCGTTTGCCGCGTGATACCGAGTTCCTGGCACAAATCACTCACCTTAGTTTCTGGCTGACCCATTGCCGCCATAGCCAATCGGAGTTTCGCAGTAGTCATCTTGAAAGGGCGACCGCCTTTTCTGCCACGTGCCCGGGCTGAAGCCAAGCCAGCTTTGGTACGTTCTGCAATCAGTTCCCGCTCGAATTCGGCCAAAGCTGCGAAAATACCGAAAACCAGTTTCCCGGCAGCGCTGGTTGTATCAATGGCCGCGCCATGCCCAGTGAGCACTTTGAGTCCAACTCCTTTCGAGGTAAGGTCATGCACGGTGTTGATCAAGTGCCGCAAGTTGCGCCCGAGGCGGTCCAGCTTCCACACCAGGAGCGTATCCCCTTTGCGTAGTGCTTTGAGGCACGCCGCGAGTCCTGGCCGGTCTTCGCGCTTACCGGAAGCTTGATCCTCATAGAGCTGGTAAGGATCAACACCCGCAGACAGCAGAGCATCTTTCTGTAAGTCCGTCGACTGTGATCCGTCCGCTTTTGAAACTCGCATGTAGCCAATCAGCACCTATTCCTCCTGTCACATATACGTTCGATTATGTGACAGTGTGCACCGGAAAGTTTAGGCCGTCAAAATTTGTCACTTAACCCGTCATTTATTCTAAGGAATGCAAAAGGTTCATACGGCTTGTAGTTGGGCAATCCGGTTTCTACCGTTATTGGAAAATAGTTTCAGAAGAAAATATTCTCCAATTTTGGTAAAAACCGGATCGACCAACGGCTCACTGTAGAATGATCTACAGATACACCATGCGCCTCCATCATTTCTTCCAGGTGCCGGCAACTTAACGGATAGATAGGCTGCGTACCAGCGGATACAGACCAGAATTACCTCAATCTGGAATCGCATTCCTTTCATAACCAGCATGTAGCCTCACTATTTTTTCGATGTCAACAATCTACACGAAGGTATCGATGATCTCGCTTAATGCGGCAGAACTCGAATTGATAAATATCATTGATACATACTAATTTATGATATATACTTTTGGTATCTATTTAATAGGAGATTAATATGCATGCTACTGCCAAGTTATTTACCACTGGCCGGAGCCAAGCACTACGGCTTCCGAAAGAATTCCGCTTTCCGGGAACGGAAGTATTTATTCGTCGCGATCCTGTAACTGGCGAAGTCATACTGTCGCCAAAACCGGCATCCTGGGCGGAGTTTTTCGAGCTTGCCGATCGCACAAAGATTCCTGCCGATTTCATGGCGAATCGTGAAGACCTGCCGAACCAAGAAAGAGATTTGTTTTGATGCGTTATATGCTGGATACAAATATGGCCAGTTATATTATCAAAAGCCATCCCCCGGAGATTCGACACCGGCTGGCGGCGCTGCCGATGGGCAGTATTACCATATCCGCAGTCACACAAGGCGAGCTTTTATATGGCTTAGCCCGCAAGGGACATCCGGCCACCCTTGCAAAACTTATCCGGGAATTTCTATTTCGTGTTGAGACATTGCCCTGGGAAGAGCAAGCTGCCACCGTTTATGGCGATTTACGCGCTTCTTGCATGTCGGTTGGCATTACACTTGGGGCACTCGACATGATGATCGCCGCGCATGCAATAGCCGCCAATACAATACTTGTCACCCATGATAAAGCATTCAGCCTAGTTCCCGATGGTATTTTGACTATCGAAGATTGGATGAATGAAGTTTAAGTTATAAACGATGGCGAAAAAAAACAAGCTGCTGACGGTACTATTCGAGGTTCTGTCGCATTAAGCATTTTTCATCCCAATCTCTCATTTATTTTATTGAATAAAAATTTCCAATAATTGCTTAATGCGACAGAAGCTTTTAAAACACTGCAATGCTTGTGGATCAATAACGGCTTTGCTCATAAAATACTTCTTCCCCCAGGCATATGCCGGTAGAGAGTAGAAGCTGCAATACCGAGACGCTCTGCAACTTGGGCTACTGTTATTTCTGGGTCTTTAAGCATCGCTTTAGCTGCTGCAATATCATTCTCATTCATAGACTTTGGTCTTCCTCCCAAGCGCCCACGCGCCCTGGCTGATTCAAGACCGGCTTTAGTGCGCTCACGAATAATCGAACGTTCAAATTCAGCAAGACCAGCAAAGATGTGGAACACTAAACGACCGCTTGATGTAGTGGTATCAATAGATTCGGTCAAGGATTGAAAGCCCATGCCTTGTTTTTCTAATCCCTCGACCGTTTCGATAAGCTGCTTGATGGAACGGGCAAGCCTATCGAGCTTCCACACCACCAGCGTATCTCCTGAGCGCATGTATTCTAATGCGGCTTTTAATTCATAGCGGTCGCGCTGCGCCCCTGATGCTTTTTCGATAAAAAGCTTAACGCATCCAACTTTATTTAGCGCATCAATCTGTAATTCTGGGTTTTGGTCTTGCGTTGAAACGCGAGCATAGCCAACAAGCATCTTAATTCCTCCTAAAACTCATTCCCATGTTAGCTTTTTAGATGCCATGTTTCAAGAGATAGTTTTAAGATATAAAAACGTCTATTTTTGGATATTTTTCAGTGAAGTATTGGCATATCTCAAAAACCTTCGTTTTTGAGATAATATATTGTACGCTTTCAAGGCGTACATATTGCTTGCAGGATAATTTTAATGTACTATTTCAATGTGTACAACCATAAGGGCCTAACCATGCCTAGAATTCCAATAGAAACCAATGACCGTATGTCATTACGTATCGCATCAGAAGAGAAATCTCTGCTGATGCGGGCAGCCGCACTACAGCACACTAATTTGACAGAGTTTGTGATCAACAATGCGGTGTCAGTGGCTCGCAAGATCATCAACGAGAACGAAAGACTGGAACTGAACGAGAGAGATAGTTTGCATGTTCTGGATCTTCTGGATAATCCTCCGGCACCCAATGAAAAATTGATGTCTGCAGCATTCTCCTTACCAAAACGAGCATGACGCTTCCGGCTTGGCACGAAGAATCTATCGCCAAGTATCATGATCGGATCGCTTTCAACTGCGGTGACGATACCTTGAATCAGTTTTTACATTGCCATGCAAGGCAGAGCCACGAGAAAGGAGGAGCAAAAACTTATATTGCCGTTCCTGATAGCGACAATAAAAAGGTACTTGGATTTTACAGTCTTTGCCCGGCTTCCATTGCTTACGAACTAACTCCGGAAGTGATTAAGCGTGGCCTGGCTAGACATGAAGTACCGGTATTCAGGCTCGGACGACTGGCGGTGGACGTATCAGTACAAAAACAAGGACTAGGGGGACAGTTATTGCTCGCGGCAGGAAGACGTTGTCTTTTGGTTGCAACACAGGCGGGCGGTGTAGCACTTTTGATTGACGCCATGAATAAGCAAGTTGCTCAGTGGTATACCAGTTATGGCGCTGTTCCATTATTGGATGCACCTTTATCTTTGTTACTACCTTTCAAAACTATCCATGCGGCACTGACTGCTGCAGGGAAAGTGTGATGGGATCGATCAAGCGTTCCGGCTTGCAGACATAATCTGGATCCGCATGATTTGCAAACCGGGTCGTATAGTTCATCAACTAAAAATAGATAATGATAATTATTTGTATTAAAAAATAACGGAAGTGTAAACGGTCATTTAGCAGGAAGCTGCTTTTATAACTCCAGATGAACTGGGTGTTTCCCATTTAGGTAATGTGCCAGCAAATAGCGAAAGCCTAGAATCCATATTTTTCGGCACATTGATAAATATAACTAATTCTTTAGACGCTATAGAACTTAAAAGAATTATTGATTTTCCGCCACTTGATTTAAACAATCTTAATGATTTTATTGCGATAGTGGCTGATGCTTTGAGTGATCCTGCCGCGACACCATATTCAGACGAATTCTTAGTAGACTTTACGGTACAAAATGCCGTGGATGAGATTGAAGAATATTGGGCTGGTGACTCTAGTCTTGTCGGTATTCTTGATAGTAGTCCTTTTTTAGGGTTAGTTATTTCTTAGCTTAACCGAGTTATAACTAAATCTGGTGTTTGAGCGGTTGAAAAATAGCGGTATACCTGAATGATAGTTGTCAGCAAACAATTAAATCAGTCCTGAGTTATCAAACGTTTATGTTTGCCATGATCTGCTTTGACAATATTGTTCAGGTATTTCACCTGTCGATGTACCGTATCCTTCGGGCATTTTCCTTCTTCCTTCAATTCAGCAATGGCGGGGCCGAAAGCCGGTGCGTTGTCTGTATTGATCATCTTTGGATGTACCCATGGTTTTATGGGCTTGAGTGCTTTGCTGAGAAAACGCTTGGCCGCTTTAGAACTGCGAATAGAGGACAAATAAAAATCAATTGTGTGACCAGACTTGTCGACAGCCCGGTATAAGTAAGCCCATTTCCCTTTTAACTTTTACATAAGTCTCATCTACTCGCCTGCTGCGAGCAATCCCCGCTTTATAGTGCCATCTCAAGCACTTCTCAATTTCTGACGCACATAATGTGCTTTACCCAGCGGTAAAGCGTTGTGTGATCAACTTCGAACCCTCGTTCCGACATCATCTCTTCCAGTTCACGGTAACTGATTCCATATTTTCAGTACCATCTAACGCAACCAAGAATCACGCCACGATGGTAATGCCGCCACTTGAAATCCGACATTGCGGTATATCCTTAAAATTTCAATATCGCACCAATTTAATTATTTTTTGCAACAGAGCCCTCTCAAGAAATAGAGTCTCCTGTAAACCGGGGAGACTCAAGCAGCCTTCTCATGGAATCAATAGAGCTTTCAGTGAAATACGATTCTTCGATGTCATCGCGCCATATATCCCCTCGGTCAATTGATTCTCCAATCAATCTCAGTTCTTGATTGCTAAGGTGACGATCAATCAATCCTCGTAACCCAATAGATCCAACTTGCTTTATCAGTGGCCCTTATACGTAAAACTCAGTATTCATAAATTGGCTATCTACTTATAAGATGCGATTTTTAGAAACTAAATTTGAATATTGTTTATAACATCTTAAATAAATGGATAAAAATGATGGGTCATAAAAAAATTTTCAATAGTTTTCTCTCAAAACTAGGGCCAGGGTTATTGTATGCTGGAGCGGCTGTTGGTGTATCGCATCTAGTGCAATCAACACGCGCTGGCGGAATGTTTGGGTTCGAACTGATTCTCGCTATCGTGATTATTCACCTCATCAAGTATCCATTCTTCGAATTCGGACCACGTTACACGGCAGCTACCGGCGAGAACATTCTGCATGGCTACATGAAGCTAGGCAAGTGGGCAGTCTGGGCGTATCTATTGATGACACTATCAACCATGTTCATTATCCAGGCTACAGTTACTGTTGTAACCGCAGGACTGTTTGCTCATATTTTTGAACTTGAAACATTAGGTGGATATGAGCCACAAATAATTGCCGCAATCATAAGTAGCTTGCTTCTACTTATCTGTTTCACGTTACTGTCAAGTGGGCACTATGTGTTGCTGGATAAATTGATGAAAGTCATTATTCTAATGCTATCAGTTACGACTATTGGTGCTGTGATAGCGCTGCTATTTGATAACCTCGGTCACTATGAATCCGGGACAATTCATTTTTCTTTAAGTGAAGCTACGCACTTATTATTTCTTATAACACTATTGGGATGGATGCCAGCGCCACTTGAGCTCTCAATATGGCATTCAATATGGTCGCAAAGTAAGAATGAAAGTGATGGCAGGATTACCAGTGTGAAGGAAGCCATCTTTGATTTCAGGGTGGGATTTTTTGGAACTGCTTTTCTAGCAATATGTTTTCTAGCGCTCGGCGCTCTAGTGATGTATGGAAGCGGCAAATCATTCGATTCTAATGCCGTTAAATTTGCAGAACAATTACTGGAAATGTATCAACAGGCGCTCGGTGACTGGGCCTATCCAATTGTTGCTCTTGCTGCGCTTACCACCATGTTTAGCACGACACTGACCTTACTGGATGCCTTTCCACGCAGCATCGGTGTGTCGCTGGAGCTATTGTTTCCGCAGCGCATCAATCATCGTAAAAATGGAACCATTTACCTTACCTGGTTAGTGATTACAATTGCTGGAACACTTCTGATACTTTTCTTTTTCTTGCCTTCCATGGCGGAGATGGTAAAGATCGCTACGGTGGTTGCATTTGTCGCCGCGCCTGTACTGGCAATACTTAATACACTGGCGATGTTTGATAAAACCATTCCTCAGCAATATCGCCCTGGAAAACTTATGTTGCTCTGGTGTTTGCTTGGATTAACTGTATTAATCGGCTGTTCCGCCAGCTATTTAATTTTGTTTTGAGAGCTAGTCAAATGGAATGGTCTTGTTACATTAATCACATCAATACAAAAAACAGCAAATAAGATCAAGCATACAACGCATTCACTTAGATCCTTTGTCTATACGGAAAAATAGTCAAGGTACTTAATTTTACGTAGTTTAATTTCATTTAATATGCTTCATAATTTTGTTTCGAAACAATAATTGAAGAAGAGGGGTTAATGAAATTACGAGACAAGGATTTATTGGCAATTGGTCCGTTGGTTATGATTCTGACGATACTGGCTGTTGGCCTTGTCGTTTTTTACCAAGCGTACACATTGCCACAGCAAATGCGCGAGAAAATAAAAGAAGACTATCTTGAAGCTAAAAAGAATGATCTCAGGGGGCATATCAAAATGGCGACAAAGGCCATCATGCATTTATATAAGCCAGGATCAATTCTAACAAATGATGAAGCAAAAGAAGAGGCTAAAAAGATTCTAACAAACTTAAGATATAGTGAGGAAGACGGCTATTTCTTTGGCTTTCAGCTTGATGGAACTGCTGTTTTCCATCCCTTTTTAAGAGATTGGATTGGCCAAAATAAATGGGATTACCAGGATCAAAATGGGAAATTTGTAATACGAGACCTGATTAAGGCTGCTCGTGAAGGTGACGGATTTGAAGAGTATATTTTTCGGAAACCCTCTGTTGTTGATGATGAGGGAAGATCCAAGCTTGCTTACGTAGTTGTGTTGCCTGAATTGGATTTTGTTCTTGGAACGGGAACATATCAGGATGATATAGATAGCTTCCTTAATGGTATTGAGGTGGCGGTATCGAACTATATACGTAATTCAATGGCATGGATTGCTTTGATTGCATTCCTGGGCCTGTTAATTCTGAGTTTTGCTCAAAGGCGCATTGGGGAGATTGTTGCGTTAAGCGATATAACCACGAAGCTGCATGATAATGTGAAACAGGAATCAGCTTTTATAATACGTGAAATAGGTAATAAATTAGAAAATTCTAACGAATTATCAGATGTTTCTGGTGATTTGTATTTGCTTAAAAAAATAGATGCCTCTGCGCAACGTAGTTTGAAATGGATGCGTGCTTTTATTGCGGGAGAAGATCCCAATAACCTTGCATTAGTCGATAGATTAAATGAAGTCATAGAGTGCTTTAAAGAGAGGGAAGAGAATATTGCTGTTAATTTCTCTCCATCAAATGAGCTAGGCACTCAATTGAATAATCTATCTGAAACTAAAAAATCAGTTTTGACTGAGATTGCTACAGAAGCGCTGAATAATATAGGTGCGCACGTAAAAGGTGTCACTCTAGTAGCCATACAGCTACAAGTGAATGTCTGTAATGTCATTCTGAGTATTCAAAATGATGGAGCTGGCTTTGAACCTGGTAATGCCCAGAGAGGAACAGGGTTGAATACCATGGAAAAGAACATCAAAAAAATAGGCGGGACGTTTCATGTTGCATCATCGCCTTCAAAAGAAGGGGCAACCATAACAGTCACAGTCCCGTTAAGCCACAATATCGGGAGTTACCTGCTATGTCTGATGAAACGTCAATAAGTATGATAGGCCCCATCAAGATTCTGTTGATAGAAGATAACCAGCGGATGCAAGAGAGTCTCAAAAATGGTTTTCAAGGGGTTGATTCAAATTATCAGTTTGTTGCAGAAACCGGCAATGGCAAGAAAGCACTGGAAATTTTACAAACCACGAAAATTGATCTGGTGATTATGGATTATAGATTGGAGGAAAAAGACCTTTGGGGGGTGGAGCTTACCAAATATATTGTAAAACAATATCCAGATATAAAAATCATCTTCTGGAGCGTAAATATTCGATCGGTAGATGTGAATAAGGCAAAAAATGCTGGTGCGCACGGCTATATGCCGAAGGAAAGCAGAAACATTGAAATTAAAGTCGCTATTGATAAAGTTATGCGTGGCGAAGAAGTCTGGCTTGATACAAACTCAAGTTCAAACCTGACCAAAACGGAAATAAAAGTGATGGAGCAGCTTGCTAAAGGAAAATCAAATCAGAAAATCGCAATTGCGCTTTTAAGAAAAAAATTCCTGAATAAAACCAAAAATGAAATGGGATTCGCAGACAAATATAAGACTATAGATGAATATATGGATGAAGTGTGTGATAAGACTGGGACTATGCGCCTCGAATCTCAAACAACAACTGTGCAAACGCATCTCGTAAATATAAAAAGAAAATGTAATGGCCTGAGTCGGGGAGAGTTAATTAGGGAAGCCATTGATAAATATAGTGAACTTGAAGATAAACGAGATATTTCATCAGAAGATGTAGCTGTACTGGAATTACTACATTACGCAGTAAAACCTGAATTGATTGCGAAAACCCTTGCAATTAGCGAACGTAATGTGGAAAAGATCCGGAACAAATTCAACCCGGAAGAAATTAAAACATTCTTGGGCGCCTCGAAAAACCTCGACTCGCCCACTCTTGATAGACTTGGTAAAATTACGCTGTCCTGAGACCCGTTCTTCTCCTGCCGATGAAACCACATAGCGCCATCAAGCTTGACCTGTTCGCCGACGAACACCACCGCAAGAAAATCGACTCGCTGGGTGATCCACTGGTTGAGATCGAGTCGCACATTGACTTTGCTGCCTTGGCGATGGAGGTTGATCGGGTGGCGCCCCGTCCGATGAGTCCGCAGGGCGGACGTCCGCCGTACCCGACCGAGACGATGGTTCGCATTCTTGTTCTGGAGCGTCTGTACAACCTCTCGGATGAACAGACGGAGTACCAGTTGCTCGACCGCATGAGCTACAAACGGTTCTGCGGACTGGCGAACGCGACGAACGTCCCCGACCGCACCACCGTGTGGACCTTCGAGAACCGGATCGGTGAAGCAGGGGCCAAGGCGCTGTTCGACGGCGTCTCCGCGCAGCTGCTCCAACATGGATGCATCGCGCGTGGCGGTCAGATCATCGACGCCACGCTGGTGCCGGCGCCCAGGCAGCACAACAGTCGAGGCGAGAAAGGACTCATCAAGCAAGGCGCGATGCCCGCCGACTGGAAGCCGGCGAAGCGGCGCCAGAAGGACACCGACGCGACCTGGACGAAGAAACACGGCAAGAGCCACTTCGGCTACAAGCTGTCAATCAGTGTCGACAAGAAGCACAAGATCATCCGCCGGATTGAGACCGATACCGCCTCCACGCACGATAGCCAGCACTTTGACAACGTCTTTGACACGAGCAACACGAGTCGTGATGTCTATGCCGATCGAGGCTACCCGTCGGAGGAGCGTGCAGCCTGGCTCAAGGAGAACGGTTTCCGAAACCAGATTCAGCGGAAAGGCAAGCGCAACAAGCTGCTGTCCGAGTGCCAGCAGCGACGCAACAAACGTATTGCCAAGACGCGCGCACGGGTCGAGCACGTGTTCGGCGCTATCGAGCAGATGGGCGGCAAGTTGCTGCGCACTATCGGTCAGGCGCGGGCCAACTTTGCGATGACGATGGTGGCGGCTTGCTACAACCTGAAGCGACTGGTCTACTTCGAAGAGACAGGAATCAGGGCCTTTTAACACCCGAAATGGGCTGAATCGCCAATGTCCAGGGCGATTCGAGGTAAAAACAGCGCGACATCGCCAGGAAAAGTGGCGATTTGTCGTGGAAATCAAACCTAATTCGGTCACGGTCATCATTTTGCGGCAGAATTTACTGAAAACCTCGGGTTATTCGAGGTGCCCTCTTGTAACTTTCTTATCTCATATCCTGCGATTTAGGAGTGTTATAAACATGAGAATAAATATTAAAAATAATTACTTAATGTTATTTAACTCGGTATTAGTTAAGGACTAAACCTTATGACAGCACCAAGTACCTCTGAAAAAATTATTTTTAGGCCATTAACCGGTAACAATCTGATAGATGCATTATTGTCGGGTACTCAATGGGCAAGCAATTTAATTACATATAGCTTTCCTACTAGAGATTCTTACTGGTCAACTGATCCAATAAAGGGTTATGGCCCAAATACTGATACTCAAAGCGAACCCTGGAGTTTATTATTTGCACCTATTACCTTATCTGATCAGGATCGTTTTAATGATGCACTGCAACAGTGGGGAGATGTCGCAAATGTACAATTTAAATTAATTATAGAATCTTCCTCTTCCGTGCTTATCCGGTTGTCTCCCAAGCCCACTACCGGTAGTATGTTGAGCATCTGCGCCAACCTGAGGTGGTCATGGTTATCGACGTGCTTGAGCGAGACGATTTGCCGTTCCCTCGCTCGCTTCCTGATTTTCAGCGACTGTTCCCGAACGAAGCGGCCTGCGCGGCCTATCTTGAGCGCGCCCGATGGAGCGACGGATTCGTTTGTGACTACTGCGGCACACTCGGAGAGCCTTATCGCTTCGCCAATCACCCCAGCGTTTGTCGGTGCCGTCACTGCAACCGAGACACGAGCCTCACTGCGGGCACCGTCATGGAACGCACCCACAAACCTCTCTCCGTATGGTTCTGGGCAGCCTACTTGGTTGCCAGCCAAACACCCGGTATGTCTGCTGCCCAATTCCAGCGGCAACTCGGGCTGTCGCGTTATGAGACTGCTTTCCAGATTCTCCACAAACTGCGGGTCGGCATGGTGCGTCCCGACCAAGATCGGATTGGTGGCAACCCCTTCGATGCCGTCGAGGCCGATGAAACCTACGTCGGAGGACGTACTCGCGGCAAGGGTCGAGGCGTTCACGACATGGTTCTCGTCGCCGGTGCGGTCGAGGTTAAACAGCGCAAGCACGGTGGCAGCCTCAATAAGCGGAGGACTGGGCGTTACGCCGGACGTGTTCGGCTCGCTGTGGTGCCAGACCGCAGTGCCAAATCGTTGGGCGGTTTCATTGAGCGCGTCGTTACGCCAGGCGCCACCATCATTACCGATGACTGGAGCGGCTACGCGGCGCTTGAAAAGCGAGGGTATCTTCATACCGCCGTTGCGGAACGTGGCGACATGCAAGTTGCCGAAACTTTTCTGCCCATCATTCACCTCGTGTTCTCCAATCTCAAAACATGGTTACGTGGCATTCACCACGGCGTCAGCCCGCAACACCTGCAAGCCTATCTCAACGAATTCACGTTTCGATTCAACCGCCGTTTCTACCCTTTCAACGCATTCCGTTCCCTGCTTGGCATTGCTGGTGATGTCACTGCGCCGACCTATGCTGAACTTTATACAAAAAAATCACGGCCCACTACTACATCTAGCTACCTTGGGAGTTAACCGGATAAGCACGGAATCTTCTAATGATGTTGGTGATATTCGGGTGGCTTATACTTCGGTTGATGCAGGCGAACAAGCTCATACATACTTGCCCCAGAATGGGTATGCTTACTCTGGTGATATCTGGGTTGGTATAGATAGCACTAATGCATCTCAGGAGTGGATACCTGGTTCCTACGAATATCAAACAATAACCTGATTAGCAACGAACGTCAGCAAGGTTTGTCTGACGAGTTTGTTGCGACATAAAAATTATAGCTGTTAAATGATACAAGGAGTTATCGATCATGGCGATGAATCGAATTCATCCAGGTCGATGATGCTTATCTTGGTGGAGAGCGTGCGGGAGGAAAAGCGGGTAGAGGTTCAGAGAATAAGCTGCCCATTGTTGCCGCTGTGTCTCTGACTGAGGATGATCACCCTTTGCGCGTGAGGCTTACCCCAGTCTCGGGATTTACGCAAAAGGCAATTTCAGCCTGGGCAAATGATTGTCTGGCGCCCGGCAGCACGGTATTCTCGGATGCTTTGGTGCCGTTACTGAAATTGGCTGTAGCCACCATTTTACAGTTATCGCCGGACGCAAACCAAAGGAGACTCCCGAGTTCCGGTGGATCAACACTATCCTCGGCAATCTCAAGACCAGCTTGTCGGGTTGTTACCATGCGTTCAACTTCCGCAAGTATGCCGCTCGCTATCTTGCTGCCTTCAGTTACCGATTCAACTGGCGTTTTGATCTTTGCGCACTGCACGAACGATTGCTGATCGCCGCTGCTTCGACCACTCCGCAGCCCCTGCGCTCTATTCGAATGGCTGACGTTCGTTGCTAATCAGGAACAATAATGCATGAAATTGGCCATACGCTAGGACTTAAGCATCCTTTCGAAGGTTCACTGACGCTTCCAGTCTCTTGGGATTCACAATCTGAAACTATCATGAGTTATTCAGCCATTACAGGGAATAAAAACTCAATTTTTCCGTATTATCCCACGACCCCTATGCCATTAGATATTCAGGCTATCCAGTCTATATACGGCCCAAACAATACGTACCATAATGGAAATGATAATTATTTATTTAATGACGCACAGACTTACCATGAGACCATCCGGGATAGTGGTGGAACTGACTGGGTTATATACACTGGCTTTCAAGATTACATCATTGACTTACGTGAAGGAAATGGATCGAGTATCGGTAAACCGGTATACGTAGAGTATGGCAATGCCACGAACGACACTCAAGTTTTTAATGTCTGGATTGCTTATCATGCGGTCATTGAAAACGCATCTGGTGGTTATGGGAACGATTTCATAAAATATGACCTGAATCTCTAGCAGTAAAGGCTTTATCAGGATGATTTTTTGTGGCGGATTGAGCGAATGGTTATGCCTTATATCGTAACCTAAAGTGACGTTCGCCTGGACGAATCAGCCTTACCGCGCAGCGCTGCACTTGCCAGGCGTCGCCATTTCGAGTTTGGTAATATCGGCTTTGCCTTGTTCTTCAGGGACTTGTTCCACTCCGGCACCACCAACAAATACCCCAATTTTGATGAACTGCCGAATGAAATAGTTCTTTCCGGCTTCTAGCACCAGCTCAAGGGTGTTTGGTGAAAACTCAGATTCGGTGTCGATTTTGTGAAGTTTTTCGCCCTCAACTTCTGTATAAAAGAATACATCAGGCGCACTCTCACCGATGCACTTTCCATCAATCCATAAGTCCTTCTTGAGGGCCTTTCCAACGAAGCTATTACGATAGAGATAAACGCCGGCATTACCTTGGCTTGGAGCGTTGAATTCCTTTGCTTTTGCTGACTCAGCCTTTGGGGCCATCTGTACTGATGCACACCCTGAGAAAAGAAGCGTGGCGGAAATTGTAAAGGCGACCATGATTTTCATTAAAATAGTTCCACGATATGGTTAGGAGTTCAAGCTGATTTCTGCTTGCACAGGGCATTTCTAGCATCAGCGCATTGATGACTCATGATGAGGAAGCAGATCGGTTCTGTCGCATTATTTAAAGTTAAGAAATAACTAACCCTAAAAAAGGACTACTATCAAGAATACCGACAAGACTAGAGTCACCAGCCCAATATTCTTCAATCTCATCCACGGCATTTTGTACCGTAAAGTCTACTAAGAATTCGTCTGAATATGGTGTCGCGGCAGGATCACTCAAAGCATCGGCCACTATCGCAATAAAATCATTAAGATTGTTTAAATCGAGTGGCGGGAAATCAATAATTCTTTTAAGTTCTATAGCGTCTAAAGAATTAGTTATATTTATCAATGTGCCGAAAAATATGGATTCTAGGCTTTCGCTATTTGCTGGCACATTACCTAAATGAGAAACACCCAGTTCATCTGGTGTGTATACATTATCCTTATTTTGATAAAAGAACACAGGTTCAAAAAAAGAGTCATAGTCACCAGGATTTTTTAATAATGCTTTAACTTGATCTCTCAAAGAGGCTGTGGATAAAACACCAGTGTGATCGTTGAAGTCAATAAGATAAGACAGATCTCCTGGATCAGAATTGATTAATATTTTTACTTCGTCCAGTAATTTAGTATCCAATCCAAAAGATGCAAGATAACCACTGATTACAGCAGATGAGTATCCTGTGATTTCGCTAAGCATTTCAGTGGTTATACCGAACTCTGCTGCTTTATTAAAAATAATACCGGGTTGATCAACATTCGCGAAAATAAAATCACGCGCTTCTGAAATGCTAATTCCGGGAGGTAAAGCATCAATTGCTATTGCCATGATAAATTCCTATAAGTTAAATAAGTTATATTTCTAGTGTTTGTTCTACACTGGGCGGTCATCGCCTGACGAGACCAGTGCTGTTATTTTTAACATTCCAAGACACGCACTGCCATACATAAAATTACGTACCTTTATGTTGATGGGATTTAACGGTTCCGTTGCCAATATTCATAAAATGCAAAGTTACATTTGGAGTGAAGCTGACTACACGCAAATTCCTACCTACCGACTTAATTGATAGTCAGTTGGCTGATTACAGAAAACTAGAATAATTAACCGGTGAGAATCGTCTTCTCAAGCAACTGAGGTATGCTGATTTTCATGGAGTCCGAAGTTTCATAAAATGAAGACATGAAATGGAGGATGGAGATGGAATTACGCCGCGCACAATATAGCCAGGAATTTAGGGAGCAATCAGTTAAGTTTTTTAAAGAAAGTGGATTAACTTTGGTTGAGGCGGCAAAACGGCTATCTTTACCGAAAGGAACATTAAAGAATTGGGTTTATGCTGACAAACGAGGAGAACTCGCATTGGTAGGTAAGCATCAGAAGCCTCTGACTGAAGTTGAATTAGAGCTATCCAGAGTTAAACGAGAATTAGCAGAAGTGAAGATGGAGCGTGACTTTATAAAAAAAGTGTGCGACGTATTTCGCGAAGGGGTCGCGGTGAGATACGGTCTGATTGAATCGATGCGACAAAGATATCCGATTGCGCTCATGTGCCGGGCATTTGATGTTTCCGAGAGCGGCTTTCATGTCCAAAGGACTCGCCCAGTCTGTAAGCGTAAGCAGGAGAATGCAAGACTGGAAATAGAAATACTGGCCGCACACCAACGTACACGAGAGACCTACAGTGCCGAGCGCTTGCATCATGACTTGGCGGATCACGGAGTACAAACCACACCATACCGCGTTAGAACATTGCGCAAGAAATTGAACTTGCGTTGTAAGCAAAAACTGAAACTCAAGGCGACAACCGATTCTAAACATCATTTACCGGTTGCGCCCAATATTCTGAACCGGGAATTTGCTGTTAACGCACCGGGTAAAGTGTGGGTCAGTGACATCACTTACATCCCTACAGACGAAGGTTGGTTGTATTTAGCTGGCGTAAAGGATCTGTTTAATGGAGAGCTGGTAGGCTATGCCATGAATGAGAGAATGACTAGGAGCCTGGTTATACAGGCATTATTTCGTGCAACTGCAAGTAAACATCCCGGTAAGGGACTGATTGCTCACTCAGATCGCGGCAGCCAATACTGTGCACATGATTACCAGAATTTATTGCAACAATTTGGCATGATCGCTTCCATGAGTCGCAAGGGTGATTGCTATGATAACGCGCCGATGGAAAGTTTCTGGGGAATACTTAAAACCGAGCTGGTGCATCATCGGAGATTCAAAACACGACAACAAGCCATTCAGGAGATTACCGAATATATAGAAATCTTCTATAACCGGCAGCGAAAACAGAAAAGGCTGGGCTACTTGTCACCAGCACAATTTACGCAGCAATATTATGCAAATCTGCTTGTTGCTTAAACCGATGGACTCCATTTTTGACAGCTCATATCATCGCTTCGCCAATCGCCCCAGCGTTTGTCGGTGCCGTCACTGCAACCGAGACACGAGCCTCACTGCGGGCACCGTCATGGAACGCACCCACAAACCTCTCTCCGTATGGTTCTGGGCAGCCTACTTGGTTGCCAGCCAAACACCCGGTATGTCTGCTGCCCAATTCCAGCGGCAACTCGGGCTGTCGCGTTATGAGACTGCTTTCCAGATTCTCCACAAACTGCGGGTCGGCATGGTGCGTCCCGACCAAGATCGGATTGGTGGCAACCCCTTCGATGCCGTCGAGGCCGATGAAACCTACGTCGGAGGACGTACTCGCGGCAAGGGTCGAGGCGTTCACGACATGGTTCTCGTCGCCGGTGCGGTCGAGGTTAAACAGCGCAAGCACGGTGGCAGCCTCAATAAGCGGAGGACTGGGCGTTACGCCGGACGTGTTCGGCTCGCTGTGGTGCCAGACCGCAGTGCCAAATCGTTGGGCGGTTTCATTGAGCGCGTCGTTACGCCAGGCGCCACCATCATTACCGATGACTGGAGCGGCTACGCGGCGCTTGAAAAGCGAGGGTATCTTCATACCGCCGTTGCGGAACGTGGCGACATGCAAGTTGCCGAAACTTTTCTGCCCATCATTCACCTCGTGTTCTCCAATCTCAAAACATGGTTACGTGGCATTCACCACGGCGTCAGCCCGCAACACCTGCAAGCCTATCTCAACGAATTCACGTTTCGATTCAACCGCCGTTTCTACCCTTTCAACGCATTCCGTTCCCTGCTTGGCATTGCTGGTGATGTCACTGCGCCGACCTATGCTGAACTTTATACAAAAAAATCACGGCCCACTACTACATCTAGCTACCTTGGGAGTTAACCGGATAAGCACGGTTGGTTGAATGTGCCCTGCAAGCAGAAATAGCCAGGCACCCTTGTCACGATAAGCACGAAACTGTAACAAATTCCACTGGCAATGCCAGAAATGATAAAAGTCGTAAGACCCTAAAAGGTGAATTCGGTGAATTGCCCATCGAGATTCCTCGTGACCGTTAAGTCAGTTTCGAGCCACAAATTATTCCCAAGCACCAAACTTGCAGAGTTGGCTTTGATGACAAGATCACCTCGCTTAATGCGACAGAGCCGTTTTTTTTCTGGCGTTTTTCACTTTGACATCTCATAAACTCTTTAAGCATATGTAAATATTTATTTATACTTTTCACGTATCTATACGCTTTTAATTGTCCCTGCTCTATAGCTTCCTTTAAGGAGGGTTATTTCCGTCCCCTGCCCCGGTGTTCTTTGATAAGTTTCACTTGTTCCTGCGAATTTTTTTCAGCAAAAATATGCAAGGCGGCTCGGACAATATCTGATCCGGAAGGCTGTGAGAGTCCTTCGTCTGGATTATTCAGATAAGCCCTCAAAACATCATTGATAATGTTGCATTCATCTTGAAATAAAGAAAATGTTTTTGTAATTATTTTCTTTTTTTTTGGTGCGGCTTGCCGACTTTGGAAATCATTTTGCTCGGCAACAGCCTTTATAGCTTCCTTATCTGGCTGTGGTTTTCTAAGAGACGTTTTTTTCTTCCCCTGTTCTGTCTTAAATCTATCAAGATCGATGCCCACAAAGGGATCTACAGGATCATTTTTTGGGTTGCTCATGCCACACCTTTAAATATTTTAGTTTTTTTGGGTTGTAGACTGTCTAATTTTTGGATTGCCTCGGCTGCAAATTCAGCAGAATTTTTACGGGCCTTGTCTAATCCACTGACTTGCGAATCTTCTAGTTGAGCTAATGTACATGTATGGTCAAAAACAGCTTTAAAAGCTTCGCGTTCGTTTATTTCCACGATGAAAGATTCAACCTTGTTTGCCCCTAAACTCTCAAGCATTCGCTTTAATCCTTTGCTGCGAATGGCAAGGCTGGTTCGCGTCAAAAGTAATGCTACGGGAATTTCACGCCGAGCTACACTGGATTGCCGCTTGACCAGGGAAAGGGCCTTTGCCGCTTCTCCTGCGTCCAGTGTCGAACGCTGTGAAGGCACAATGACCAGATCAGCCCTTGAAATTGCATAAGCAACGGATAAATTTGCGGTTCCCTCAAGATCAACAATAACAAAATCACTTTCTCCTGCTGCTGTGTCGATATCATCAAGGATAGATTCCTCATTTTTGTTGACCATGATAGTAAGATTATTGGCCTTCCCTCCCCCTTTCCTCCAATTTTCAATCGGATGATTGGGGTCTGCATCAACGATGGTAATACTCATATTTCTGTTGGCAAGCTCTGTTGCCAATAGAAAAGCGGAAGTGGTTTTCCCCGCACCACCTTTTGGACTGGCAAATACAATAACAGGCATAGACTCTCCTTTTTAGTCATGAAGTTCATAGTTATTAACTATGAATAAAACAATTATTAAGTCGTGATGATCGTAATTAATAACATAATAATTATTATGTTATTAAGAATCCCACATTGCACTACTTTTGTCCAGCGGTTATTAAGTTAATATAATAATAACTTCATAGTTATTAATTAATAAATTATTAGTTATTAAATTAATAATTATGAAGTTAATAATTGTTATTTTAATAACACTTCTTTACGTACAAATTTTATAAAGTTGTGAACTATAACCATGGTTTAATTTAGGCTCACCACATTAAATAGTGAACCCACAACCAGTGATCCTTGGCGCTGTCAAAGTGATGTCAGTATCAGAACGTCAGAAGGGTGAAATTATGCAACGTGAATGGAGGAAACTCACAGGAGTGTTAGCAACGCTGACGTACGCGCAGGGCAGGGCAGGGCAGGGCACTGAAGGAAGAATTGGTTGCCGAGGACGAGGGGGCAGCGGTGATCGAGGCGATCGAGATAAAGAGTAAGTCTGTGGCGTGCCCTTGCCGGCGTTTATCATATCCAGAACGCCAATGCCTACGACAGTCGTCTCAAGATACAGATGCACCGATTCCATGGCGTCTCCCCCAAGCACCTCGCTTCTTATCTTCCTTGGTTCCGCACCCTTGAACGGTCAACTCTGGCCAACGCATCGCCTGCGTCATTACTCGCCCTGACTCTCAGAGCTCGCTGTCATTACTTAACGCGAATTGAGCCTTAATTTAAGGAAAACAGCCTGCTGAAAACACAATTATTTCAATAAAGGGTGAATTTAACAAACGACACTAAAGTCCCATAGGATTTCGAGTATCTTTTCTTTTTCGCCTGCTTCATAAAAACGCTCACGGCAGATAAGGAATCCACCCACGCCTAAAGGCTTCCTCTTGGATCTCACGTGGCGCATGTCGGACATCAACAATAAGACCGTTCACCTGGATTAGCCAGACTATTGGATTGTCTGCCATACGACTTGGGAGTGTCCAGTTTGGGTCAGCCTGTCCAGACTTCAACAACTTCATAATCGCTGTCGATTTCGCAGAACCTGTTTTCGGGCTGAGACCAAAGTGCTGGCACAACTCATCCGCCCGCATGTGCGGCGTTTGGCTCTTGTCGAACAGAAAGTTGACTCGGCCCACCGAGTAAACAATGCCACAGGCCCACGTATTGGTTTTTCCAGTGACGACCGGTGATGAACGCTTGCAGCAAAGCTTGGCTGTCATGCGCCTACAAAGGTCCTGATACTCTTTGTTCAAATGCTGCTGGCAGAATTGATCTGTAAGCGCTGCAATTTCGTCGTATTTTCCCTGCAGCACAGCTGGCACCCGCTCTGTTTCACTCATAATGTATCCTCTGATTCACAAAGGGATGCTGGCTTTGGCTGCCTTCAACCCGTTTTTCTTAAGCCAATTATGCAGATTTGCGTCAGTCTTATGATAGCGCTTGGCAATAAACTTCTGAGTCGAACCGTTCGCTAACGGGGTTTGAAGTTCTCCGGTACGGAAACGTACGTTAAGCAGTAACATTCTGATTTGTTGTCAGTTATAAGGTTAAGAAATATAGCGCTAAATATTATTATTTATGCCATTCAATGTTATTGAACCGGTATTAATACTTGGGCACCTCGAATAACCCGATGTTTTCAGTAAATCCTGCCGCAAAATGATGACCGCGACCGAATTCGATTCGATTTCCACGACAAATCGCCACTTTTCCTGGCGATGTCGCGCCGTTTTTACCCCGAATCGCCCTGGACATTGGCGATTCGGCCCATTTCGGGTGTTAAAAGGCCCTGATTCCTGTCTCTTCGAAGTAGACCAGTCGCTTCAGGTTGTAGCAGGCCGCCACCATCGTCATCGCAAAGTTGGCCCGCGCCTGACCGATAGTGCGCAGCAACTTGCCGCCCATCTGCTCGATAGCGCCGAACACGTGCTCGACCCGTGCGCGCGTCTTGGCAATACGTTTGTTGCGTCGCTGCTGGCACTCGGACAGCAGCTTGTTGCGCTTGCCCTTCCGCTGAATCTGGTTTCGGAAACCGTTCTCCTTGAGCCAGGCTGCACGCTCCTCCGACGGGTAGCCTCGATCGGCATAGACATCACGACTCGTGTTGCTCGTGTCAAAGACGTTGTCAAAGTGCTGGCTATCGTGCGTGGAGGCGGTATCGGTCTCAATCCGGCGGATGATCTTGTGCTTCTTGTCGACACTGATTGACAGCTTGTAGCCGAAGTGGCTCTTGCCGTGTTTCTTCGTCCAGGTCGCGTCGGTGTCCTTCTGGCGCCGCTTCGCCGGCTTCCAGTCGGCGGGCATCGCGCCTTGCTTGATGAGTCCTTTCTCGCCTCGGCTGTTGTGCTGCCTGGGCGCCGGCACCAGCGTGGCGTCGATGATCTGACCGCCACGCGCGATGAATCCATGTTGGAGCAGCTGCGCGGAGACGCCGTCGAACAGCGCCTTGGCCCCTGCTTCACCGATCCGGTTCTCGAAGGTCCACACGGTGGTGCGGTCGGGGACGTTCGTCGCGTTCGCCAGGCCGCAGAACCGTTTGTAGCTCATGCGGTCGAGCAACTGGTACTCCGTCTGTTCATCCGAGAGGTTGTACAGACGTTTCAGAACAAGAATGCGAACCATCGTCTCGGTCGGGTACGGCGGACGTCCGCCCTGCGGACTCATCGGACGGGGTGCCACCCGATCAACCTCCATCGCCAAGGCAGCAAAGTCAATGTGCGACTCGATCTCAACCAGTGGGTCACCCAGCGAGTCGATTTTCTTGCGGTGGTGTTCGTCGGCGAACAGGTCGAGCTTGATGGCGCTATGTGGTTTCATCGGCAGGAGAAGAATGGGTTTCAGGATAGCGCAATTTTACCAAGTCTATCAAGAGTGGGCGAGTCGAGGTTTTTCGAGGCGCCCACTTATTAATCTATTTTTTTAGCCGCTAAAGCGGGTCTGGTTTCCCTTCGCGTACGTTTCCGTACCGGAGGACTTCAAACCCCAACACCAGTTTCACGCTTGCTTGAATCTATTCATATCGATTCACGATAGGTCCGGCGCACTAGCGTGCTATTTTTTCCGTTTTGTGAAGCATCCCCAGCCTGCTGAAAACACAATAATTTCAATAAAAGTTTTTTGACAAACAAATCTTTATATAGTATCAATAATGATACTATAATAGAAAGGTAGTCTTATGACACAGACAGAAAAGCTATTAGAATCTATTAAGGCGAATCCTAAAAATGTCAGGTTTTCTGATCTGGTAAAAATATGCAACCAGTATTTTGGAAAACCAAGGCAGCAAGGAACAAGCCATATAATCTATAAAATTCCGTGGAAAGGCGATCCACGAATAAATATTCAAAAAGACAAGGACGGCAAAGCAAAGCCCTACCAAGTTATGCAGGTAATTGCAGCTATCAACAAATTAAAGGGGGGAAAAAAATGGTGAACTATGAACATTATACCTACCGCGTTCTTTGGTCAGAAGATGACAAAGAATATGTTGGCCTGTGTGCTGAATTTCCAAGTCTGTCTCATCTTGACAAAAACCATATAGATGCCATGCAAGGTATACTTAATCTTATAAAAGACGTAGTAACTGACATGCAAACCAACGGTGAAACCATACCAGTTCCTCTTTCTGAAAAGCATTTTAGTGGAAAATTTCAAGTCCGAATTCCACCGGAACAACATCGTAATCTTGCAGTGATTGCAAGCGAACAAGGAGTTAGTCTGAATCGTTATATAAGTGCCAAATTATCTGAATAATAAGGGGTGGGTTCAACTTTGAAGTGCAACTTTTATAAGGAAGTTCAGGAAGCGAGCTGCGGTAGTATCGGAGCTTCTTAAACGACCAAGTATAAGGAGCAGTGATGAATCAGTAATGAGCTTGCGCAAAGTCAGCAAAAGCCGTGGATCGTTTCAAGTGTACTAGGGTCTGTTGACATTTCAATACAACTATTTAATAAATAGAGACAAACTTGTAATATTGAGATTCCTATACCACCAATAAAACAAGTTTGCGATGCCCCGATTGATGCTCAGTGATGAGTTCTGGTCGAAGCTAGAGAAGATTCTGCTTCAGGAAGCCATTTATAACAAGCGTAATTTGCGCATGACGATAGAAGGCATGCTGTATCGAATGCGAGTTGGTTGTCCGTGGCGAGACTTGCCGAAGGCTTTTGGATGTTGGAATTCTGTCTACAAAAGATTCAATGCGTGGTCATTGAGTAACAAGTGGAGCAGGCTTTTCAAGGCGCTGATCATTGACCCGGATTGGGAGTGGGGATTTATTGATGGCAGCTACGTTAAAGCACATCAGCATAGTGCGGGAGCGGTTGGTAAGAAGCTGCAGGCCATCGGGAAAAGCCGTGCGGGGAATACCACGAAGATTCATCTGGTGGTTGATAGTTATGGTTTGCCAGTTGAGTTTGAGATCACCGGTGGAGAAGTCAATGATTGTTCTGCAGCACCCGATTTGATTGCCAGGTTACCTGACGCGGAAACGATAGTAGCGGACAAAGGCTATGACAGTGATTGTATACGGGAGCAGATAACAAAGAAGGGAGCTAGGCCTGTAATACCAAGAAAGCGCAATTCATTGAAAGGTAATGCAGACATGGATTGGGGATTATATAAATATCGGCATTTGGTGGAAAACGCTTTTGCGCGATTAAAGCAGTATCGCGCAGTGGCAACACGATATGACAAGCTGAAGAGAAATTACGAAAGTATGGTTGCTATGGCTTGTGGATATCTGTGGCTATCTATGTGAAATGTCAACAGACCCTAGGGGTCGTCTCAGAAAACGGAAAATAAAGCACGTTAATGCGCCGGGAAACTGTGAAGGAGTAAAGGGTGAGAGTCCCCTACAACACAAGTACAAAAGTAGCTTAACTCATGAAATTTTATGCAAGACGAAGCTCTGACATGTGGGGAAACTACATGCCGTGCTTTGAGATACGGCCAAATAATTTTGGCCGTAGATTACCTCTGGCGTAGCAGCGCCAAGGTTGGCGCGGGAAAGTTCAGGCCGTTGCGACCGCTGCTACCGGCTTTAACGTGCTTTATTTTCCGTTTTCTGAGATGCCCCCTGAATGACATACTGGATAACCCGTCCAACAAAATTCTATGAAACTTTGGTGCCGTTTGTTTAAACGCACCCATTGGTGATGCTCGCCAAAGATAGTGCCTCAATAATCTTCTGCCTCTATCAGTGCAGCGCTTGGCTGTCATCGGTTACTCCGGCGATACGGCATAGAACACGGGCATCGAAACTCGTGTGGTCACCCAGTGTCCAGTCGACAAAGCTGGCACCTTCCAGCAAACTCAGAATCTGACGGGAGCACGCCTTTGTATCAGTGCCACGCTGTATCTGCTGACTAGTCAAGCCTTCATCAAGCAATTTTTGCAGCCACTGGAGTTGAAGTTGAAAGAAATATCTAGTCAGTTCCTGCAAACGCTCGGGCAGCACCGCCATTTCTGCGGCCAGTGCACCGCATAGCGGCAACCGCCCTTCTTTCGCGCTTGCCATGAACCACTTGGCAAAAGCCACCAAGCGGTCACCCACGAATGAATGCACTCGTTCTATTTCATCGAAAGCCAGCGCAACCCGCTCGACATAAGCTTGCACGACAGCTACCCCAAGGTCTTCTTTGCTGGGGAAGTGATAGTGAATGCTAGCCTTGCGAATGCCGATGGTTTTTGCCAAATCTGCATAGCTAAAGGCAGAGTAGCCCTTGGAACGCAGCAGCGACTCAGCTGTCTGCATGAGGGATTCTCGTGTGCTAGAAGGCACGGGGTGGCTCATGGTAGTAACTCTACTTCCCGTTCACGACCAGCTTAGGGACCATGCGGATGGCACGGGCGAAATTGGCGAAGTTTGGCGAGGTTCGCATGACTTCCTGATGGATTTTCTCCATTTGCTCGGCGGTGCCATCGGCATCGATATGCACGGTGTACTGAATCTCGTCGTAGCCAGGATTGACCCCATTGTCCAAACCCAGGAAACCGCGCAGGTCGAGCGCGCCCGTCGTGTCGATCTCTAAAGAACGCACCGTAACACCCATGCCGGCCGCGGTGGCCACATAGCCTACAGTCATGCACGCGTTGAGTGCTGCCATCAGCAACTCCTGTGGATTTGGCGCGGAATTTTCGCCCAGCAGTTCGGGAGGCTCATCGGCCACGATGGTGAAGTCACGTGCGTGACTCTGCCCGCGCAAGCCGTAGGACTTCACGGTCGCCACCGAGCGCGTCTGACCATCCCAGCGAGTATGGACTTCAAATTTAGCCTCGGCATTGCTGGGGTTTTGACGGATACCTTCGGCAAACTGTGTGAGAGCAGCTACATTGATGCCATTGAGCGAAGAAGTCATGAGGTACCTTTAAATAGATTAATGGAAGAGAAGCATGCATTTCACTTATGCATGTCAGTATACTACCTACTAGTAGGTAGGTAGTCAAGCGGCTGAATGCTTGATTGTTGGATCTGTCGCATTAAGCAATTCTTGGCAATTTTTCTTCAATGAAATCATTGAGAGATTTGGTCGAAAAACGCTTAAGGAACCTCTGATTAATTCCCCGCAAGTAATATAATTCTGCATCAAACTTTTTCGAGAAGCTATTCATGAAACCTTACCAACAGATGAGTTTTGCTGATGCCGAATACGCCAATAAGGGCAAAGTCACGCGCCGCGAGAAGTTTCTCGATCAACTTGACGGGTTATTGCCTTGGCAGGCTATGATTGATGTTATTGAACCACACTATGCGCCAGGCAATGGGCGTGGCCGCAAACCATTTGCCTTGGAATTGATGCTGCGCGCGCATGTTGCGCAAATTATCTACAACTATTCCGATCCGGGCATGGAAGATGCGCTGTATGAGATTGAATCACTGCGCCGTTTTTGCGGCATTCGTCTGGAAGCCGTGCCGGATGAAAGCACCATTTTGCAATTTCGGCATTTACTGGAAAAACACGGGTTAATGGATCAGATCTTCCAGGTCATCAACCAAACGCTGGGTGAGCGTGGGTTGTTCTTGAAAGCCGGCACCATCGTCGATGCCAGCCTGATTGCCGCGCCGACTTCAACCAAAAATAAGAGCCGGTCGCGTGATCCAGAAATGCATTCCAGCAAAAAGGGCAATCAATGGTTTTTCGGCAGCAAGTTTCATATCGGCGTCGATCATGAAACCGGGTTGGTGCATACGCTCAAAGTAACCTCGGGGCATGTCAGCGACGTTGCCGAAGCCGCCGCCCTGCTGCATGGCGAGGAACAGTTTGTCCATGGCGATGCCGGATATCAGGGGCTGGATAAACGCCCGGAGATGCCGGCAGAAAACCCTCCAGTCTGCGTAATCACGATGCGTCCGGGCAAACTGGCCAGGCTCACGAAAGACGATTCCGGCGCGGCTCAACTACTGCGCGGGGCCGCCCGCGAACTGGCGAAACGCCGCGCCAAAGTCGAACACGTGTTTCGGGATATCAAAATCCGCTTTGGGTATGCTAAAAATCGCTATCGCGGCCTGGCCAAAAATGCGGCCCGTTTGACCTTCCTGACAGCCATTGCCAACGTCATCCGTGGTGATGCTTATGAACGTCGATGTCTTGTTGCGTCTGAAATTTGAAAACAAGCCAGTAAATGAGCTTGTTTCCAGAGAGGAACGGCTGTTTTCATAAAAATCAGCGTCACTATTTGAAGTAGTGGTCAGTTTTTGAGTGACTGCCGTTCAGAATGTTTGTTTTTCAGAGGTTCCTTAATGCGACAGAGCCCCGCTGGACGCTTATAGAGCGAATGGAACGTGCGATTGGAGCTTCCAAGCGTGACGGAAATATGTTTGCCATTCTGTTCATGGATCTCGACGGATTCAAGGTCATCAATGATTCTCTTGGGCACTCAACTGGGGATGAAGTCCTGAAGGCGTTCGCGCTGAGATTGCTGCATTGCGTGCGTGGCCGCGACACGGTCGCCCGGCTGGGAGGTGATGAATTCGTGGCATTGCTCGAAAATATAGCGACTACGGACGATGCAGCAGAAATGGCGGACAGCATACTCAGCCGCATGCGCCAAGGCCTATGGGCCGAAGATCAGCCTCTACAGGTGATGCCGAGTATCGGAATTACACTGTTTCCACAAGACGGGGATACCGTTGAAGAACTGCTGAAGAATGCGGATGCCGCGATGTACGAAGCAAAACGGGGTGGACGTGGCACCTACCGATTTTTTGAGATAAGTATGAATGAAGCGGCCACTCGCACGCTGCAGATTCAGCGTGCCTTGCACGAAGCACTCAAAGCCGGTTACTTCTCACTGCATTTCCAGCCAAAATTCCGTGGTAGCAATAGCGAGCTAGTCGGTGCCGAGGCGCTACTCCGTCTGCACCATCCAGAACTTGGATTTTTGTCACCAATGGGGTTTATCCCGATCGCTGAACGTTCCGGACAAATCGTCCCAATAGGATATTGGGTGGTACGTGAAACTTGTCAACAACTACGCCGCTGGAAGGAAGCCGGTTTGCCAGCAATCAAGGTGGCAATCAATTTATCTCCCCGACAACTAGAACAGCCGGATCTGATCACGATGATGCTGGATATTGTCCAATCTGAGCAAATCCCATGTGAACAGATTATGTTTGAAATCACGGAAACCGCGGCGATGCAGGATGCACTTAAAACAACTGATATGATCCGTAAGTTCCAGGAAAACAACTTCGAGATTGCCATCGACGATTTCGGGACAGGTTATTCGAGCCTTGCCTACTTACAACGCTTCCGTGCCAAACAACTGAAAATAGATCGTTTTTTTATCAGTGGTATGGATAAGTGCGGGCCTGAAGGCAGTGTTATCGTTTCTGCAATAATTAAACTTGCCCATACACTCGGAATGGATGTGGTGGCTGAGGGTGTTGAGACCGATTCGCAACTCAAGAAATTAAAAAGCATGATGTGTGATGAAGTACAGGGATTCCTACTGGGCAAGCCTGTAACAGCAGACAAATTTAGCGAATTGCTGCATCAGCATACAGCCCATAATTTAACCAGGTTCCGGGAAAGCCAGGTAAGCGCTCGATGAATTCGGTACTATCAAAATACACATTTTTATCCCATGCACTTACTCAATGCTTCAGCAACCCCTTCGGTATTAACAGTCGTTGCGCGCACTACGCCGAAGACAATCTACTTTTTTCATACATCCGTACCGCCTGCTCCCTGAATTCCAGCGCATACACTGCCCCCGACATTTATTCCATTTCTATCCCCTCTTCTCTTTCCGTATTTTGGCATCAAGCGTAAGTGAAAGGATCTGCTGTTGATCGTGTTTGCTACTTCGTAGCTGATCATTATGGTAGCTAGCACCGCCTGACTCATGGCCTACCTGAATCACCTGAAGTGACCCTTTCTTAGGCTGATGTTTTCGATTCATTCAGCATATGCAGACGTTTAACCTGAATACGATCTATTTGATCGCGCATTTGTGCCACATCATAGGCCAGCTGCATTTTGAGCCAATGTTCCGGTGTTCCGCCAAAAGCCTTTGAAACACGAATAGCCATTTCTGGCGATACAGATGCTTTTTCGTTTATAACTCTGGAAAGGGTTGTTCGCACTACACCCAAAGCTTCTGCGGCATCGGTAACACTCAGCCCTAAAGCCTCTATACAATCATGTTTAATAATTTTCCCCGGATGTATCGGATTCTTCATAACCATATTTTTTACCTCCTAATGATAATCTACCAAATCAACATCATAGGACACGCCATCTTCAAATCTGAAAATAATCCTGTGGTTTCTAGACATGGTAACGCTATAGAAGCCGCGTTTATTTCCCGTCAAAGCATGCAGCCCATAACCGGGTATATCAATATCTTCTAGACAACTCGCTTCATCCAAAACAGATAAGAAGCGTTCGGCTTTATCTGCAATATCGGGGCGTAATTTGCTTTTATCGCCTGCCTGATAAAGACGCTTCAAGCCACGATGCTTAAAATTGTCAATCATATCGTACCGTATCGCGTATCGCTTCGCGCGTCAAGCTCTTGTTGTATATATTTGCTACTTTCCTGATTTCTACTTTACGAATATTTGCGACAGAGTCCAATACAGATACTGCTCGTGGTTTGGTTCTTTTGTTTTTCTTTTGGCGTAAATTTTTTTGAATTTTTAAGCGTAAATTACTACTAAGAGTTGTCTTATTAATGATTTAAGTTTTTTTAGTGGAATATAAAATATTTCTAAAGTAGATAAGTTCTGTGCCGATATAGGTTATGGATTGTTTTTTGTAATTGTGAGCGTAGCGATCAATAAAATGTTTTTGGTTTGAATGAATTGGTATTTTCATACGAAGGTAAACATTTCTTCTTGTTATAAAAAACTATCTGATTAATGTCCGACACTTAATATTTGAGCTAACCGACACTTAATTTTAATTATGCAAAGTTATGCACAATGCGGCTATTTTTCAGCGGCTATTTAAGCTAGAAAAGAGAGAGTTTTTCTTTTGGAAGGAATGAATGGCCTCATGAGGGGAGGTTAAGCCCATAAAAGGAGACCATTAGTACTAATTGGTGTTGCTAGTAATTTTTAGGAAACGGGGTATCCTAAAGCAGCAGTTTTTCAGCCTCTTCGAAACATTTATCTCTGTCCCAGTCCATATTCTTTTCTTTCAGCTCGGCGGCTTTTAACTGTAGCCGCTTTCGATATTCTATGTCGGGTGGGGCAGTGGTTTTATTTTTGGTATGATTATTTTGTTTTTGACTGACCTTACTGGCCTTTTTATAGGCTGATTTTAAAGAGAGGGTATTTCTGGCTTGACTGGTTCGGGTAACTAACTTTTCTGCCCAGTCTTTTATTTTATCCTTTAGACGTTTACTGGCTTTGCAGCGCTCTTTTTTCAGCATTTCAGCAAGACCGAGAAGTCCAAACAAATCTTTTGTAATTGTCTTAACAGCTGCCAATCCTTTCCATGACCCGTCGGGTTGTTGTTCGCGTGGCTGTGACACAGTGACAATGCAAGCGATCTTGAGATCATGAATCGCACGCTCTATTCGCCTGGCTTTCATCCCCGTATCAAGCGCAATGTACTCAAGCGTATAGTTTAAAAATCCATCCGGAGTAGGATTTCCGACTCTTAAACTAACCAAATCTACACGTTTTAACAGCGCTTTAAGCAAGAGTACGCAAGATTCGCGGCGTTCACTACGTTGTTTACGCGTGCTGCCATTTGCGAAGTTCAGGGAAGGAATTAATTTTGGTCGAATGAAATATGCATCGAGGCGTTCCATACATAACGTGAGTATGCGGGGAATACCACCTTTACCTACCAGCGCAGGCTTAACAAGTGTTAATACCGGTTCTACTGGATTATGGCCGCAGTAGTTGCCACCACCGTTAATTCTTTTTGTGAATTTTCTCGGTATCAAAATTATTCCTAGTATCTTTTTTCACTAGGAATAATTGAGTTGTGATTAAACTTTTTTGTGATTTAGTAGAAAATCTTGTTGCTAAACCCAAAGTTTTGTTATAATGCATCAACACACTGTTTCCTAGTTTCTAACTGCTTGGCGTGGAAAGAACTTAACTGTGTGACCCGGCCTCCCAGCCGGGTTTTTCTTTTCTGCTTCAGTTAAGTTCAAAAACAAGTGAATCTTCCTGACTTCACTTTTTATTTTTCTTTTTTAATTTAAAAATTAGAAATTAGAAAAATACTATCCCAACGTACTATACATTGTTTTTCCGCACTACTTATAATTTAATTGCTTTACTGAGCTTTTCTGATATCTCAGTCGTAGTAGCTTTATTATTTTCGTACTTGATATTCATCAACCGACCTGTTTCTGGCATTTTGTCAAAACAACTCAGAATGTGCTTAATGTATTGTGATTCTTTTTTTTGGTAAAGCACATTATCTTTTTTATCAATATGAACGACTTCCCCAATATTATCTTTTGATGTATTGGCATCTACTGCATTGTACAAATTATATATACCAGGGTTTATTCCATGAGCTTTCTTAACTTTTTCTGTTTTCCATTCTCCGCTCATGTCGTTCTGAACTAATTTCTGTCCATTCATGACGATTAATCGCTTTCTCATATTGAAACGTCACTTTTTAAATGTTTTAACTCAATAATTCTAGAGTTATTCATATTCGAAGGTCGATATCAAGCAAAAACATACTATTTTTATTAAAAAGTTATATAAGCATAATATATCTATTTTTAAGGATCTGCAAAATTATTTATTTTATTCAGTAAAACTGATAAATTCATTTGTTCTTTCGTTGTCAGGTTACTAAGCGCTTCAACAGAAATATCTTTTCTTGAGTCAAAGTTTTCATAAAACCGGCTGAAAAGTGATACTAATTTCTCGGTCTTTTCGGGGGAAGACCGGTCTTTCTCTATATTCTTAGTCTTATCAATAGTTTTAGAGAGTGGTTCATTTTTATTTCTTGTATTTTTTCTGTACTTTATTTTGATGAACTGACGTAAAAGATCGACTGATCCGCGTGTGATCTCTTGCTCTGGATTATTAATCCAGTCAATTACGATTTCGGGTGATTCTTTAAAGGCATAGACAAGTTTATTGATAATTATCGTATCTCGGACTCTGCCAGAATCTAATAATGCTGCAATTGGGTTTGGCAAATCTAACAACATGGAATGTTGTGAAACGAACGCAGTAGACTTACCGATCATCTTGGCAACGTCCCCGTTCTTAAACCCCTTGGAATATTGATAGCCTATAAAATTAGCGATTTCTCTTGGGGTTAAGTTGTCTCGCTGTAAATTTTCAATGACTTGGTCAACGTTGGAATAGTCTGTGTCAATAAATGCAGGGATTGTTCTCTTCTGGGCGAGTATGGATGCTCGATACCGCCTCGCACCATGATTGATGATAAAGCGTCCTTCCGATTGCGGATTGGGATGTACTGATATCGGGGTTTTTACACCGCGAAGCCGGATGGTATCTGCAAGTTCTCGTAAAGTAACAGGGTCAAACTCTGTGCGCGGCTGGTCAGGGTCTTCGTCAATCAGACTTAGATCAATTTCTAATGAGTCAGCTGTGACAAATTTATTTTTTTTTGTCTCTTTAGTAGCATTTTTCATTGCATAAGCTATTAATCTTTAATTAGATTACCTAAATCTATTTGGAATTTATAATGAACGCAGAGCGGTATATCAACTATCTTTAAGTATATATTAACTAAAGTTAAATGTAATACGGGCCACTTATTGCATCATGCTTCAAAAAATTAACACTTAAGCTGCTTAGAAAATACCAATACAGCCAATTGAAAAAAGCTGATCAAAGGAGGCAGTCGGCTTGTACAACCAAATATTCCTTACAAATATAGCTCGGATACTGGATGAGCTAAAAATGACCAAACTAGAGTTAGCTGAAAAAGCTGGTATCTCGGTCACCTTTTTATCGGGCGTGACCCTGGACAGAGCAAATCCGTCACTGAGGATCATGGAAGCGATTGCAAATGCCTTGCAAACGCCACTTCCTATTCTTTTGGAGCAAACGACGCTCTCCGAAGAAGATATGAATGAACTAAGGAAAAGCGAAGCTCCTCGCTCCAGCTTGCCCAAGGGATTAGTACACGCTTGTGGAGTGCTTACCGAGTATCAAGCCTACCAAGTCAGTCTCTGGAATGCCGAAAACCAAAAACGAGTCTCAAAGAACAGGAAATTAAAGATTAAATAAAAGAAATATGTTGCTTATATTTTTTATTCATTATATTGTGATATTTATTCCGCATAATGGTGAGCAAAAAATATGCAAGCGCAACTGTCAGATACAGATGTTAATGGTACAAATTTGAAAGAACGCGCCAGGGCAAAGCTGGCGCGGGACATGGGATCATTATTAGTTGCTGCATTAGGTGATCCCAAAACAGTTGAGATCATGGTCAATGCTGATGGCCGAATCTGGCAAGAAAAGCTGGGTGAAGCGATGGCATGTATCGGTAATCTACGACCTGCCCAAACTGAAGCAATTATCAAAACAGTGGCTGGCTATCACAGCAAAGAAATCACTCGATTAAAACCCATCATAGAAGGTGAGTTTCCACTCGATAACTCACGTTTCGCCGGTCAACTCCCGCCCATTGTCACCTCACCAACCTTTGCTATCCGTAAGAAAGCCATTGCGATATTCACGTTAGAACAGTACGTGGAGCAGGGCATCGTGACGGAAAAGCAATATCAGAAAATTAAATCAGCCATTGCAGATCACCGCAATATCCTCGTCGTGGGTGGCACGGGTTCGGGTAAAACCACCCTGGTTAATGCAATCATTAATGAGATGGTCATACAGGACCCATCAGAACGTATTTTCATCATTGAAGATACCGGCGAGATTCAATGCGCCGCTGAAAACTGTGTGCAATATCACACCACATTGGATGTATCGATGACCCAGCTGCTTAAAACGACCTTGCGTATGCGTCCGGATCGAATATTGGTCGGGGAGGTGCGGGGAGAAGAAGCCCTGGATTTACTCGATGCCTGGAATACAGGGCATGAAGGCGGTGCAGCAACACTTCACGCCAACGACGCATTATCTGGTTTAACCAGACTTGAATCCCTGATTACAAGACACAAGTCAGCACCAAAGGCTATTCAGCCGCTCATCGGAGATGCGGTGCATCTGGTTGTGCATGTGTCGCGTACACCAACCGGTCGTCGCGTCCAGGAAGTTTTAGAAGTAAATGGTTACAAACGAGGCAGTTACCGCATCCAGAAAATTTAATCAGTATCAAAGGAATTTTAAATGAACTATGCACTTTCACCAGTAAGCCTTAAATTATCGGTTCTTAACGCCTCACTGATTGCAATCGCTGCAATCCTCCTGCTTGTCCCTGACTTGGCGCTGGCCTCTGTTGGCAGCGGCGGTGGTTTGCCGTATGAGTCCTGGCTGGTCAATCTCAGAAACTCAGTGACCGGCCCGGTTGCATTCTCATTATCGATTGTCGGAATTGTCGTTGCCGGCGGCATCTTGATTTTTGGCGGCGAGTTGAATGCGTTTTTCAGATCGTTAATTTTCATTGTGCTGGTCATGGCGTTATTGGTTGGCGCACAAAATATCATGACAAACCTGTTTGGCGGTGCTGTCATCACCCTGCCAGAACAAGCCGCATTTTCCGGTACTTCACAACCCATGATTACGCCAAATAATAAGGCTGATTAATGGCGCTGCGCACCACATTGATCCGCCAGTCCGCGAATCGCCCCAATCTCTTTATGGGCGGTGATCGTGAGCTGGTCATGTTCTCAGGATTGCTGGCATTCACCCTGATGTTCAGCGCCTTTGAATTCAAGGCATTTTTCTTTGGCGTTATTTTATGGAGCTTTGCCCTGTACGCCCTGCGCTTGATGGCAAAGAGTGACCCGCAATTGCGCCAGGTCTATTTGCGTCACCGCCTTTATCGGACGTATTACCCCGCACGAAGCACTCCGTTCTACACCAACACCAGAACGCAAGCGCGTCAATACCGATGATCGAGAGCATCATTTTCTTTTTCTCTGGCAGCGGAATCGTGCTTTTGTCTGTGCTATTCATGCGAATCCGCTCGGTTGAGAGCCAATATAAATTAGACCGACACCGATCTCAAGAACCAGGCTTTGTCGATTTGCTTCTTTATGCTTCGGTTGTCGACGATGGCGTGATTGTTGGTAAAAATGGAGCGCTGATGACAGCCTGGGTTTATCAGGGCGCTGACATGGCAAGCACTACGGATGAAGAGCGTAATCATGTCTCTCTACGCATGAATCAAGCGTTATCACGCCTGGGTTCCGGGTGGATGGTACACATAGATGCGGTGCGCAAACCCGCAGCGGGTTATTCAGACAAGGGGCTATCCCATTTTCCCGATCCGGTTTCAGCGGCCATTGATGCCGAGCGGCGCAAGGCTTTCGAGCGTGTCGGTACTTTGTTCGAGAGTTACTTTGTTTTGACGTTGACTTACTTGCCTCCTTTGCTTGCTGAGCGCCAATTTGTGGATCTGATGTTTGATGATGACCAAAGCGCACCAGACAAAAAATCACAAACATTTAACTTAATTAATTACTTTACACGCGAGTGCTTGAATATTGAGTCGCGCTTGTCTGGTGTGATCGAATTGACACGATTGGCCAGTAAAAAGATAACCAATGAGGACGACTCGACCACGACCCATGATGATTTTTTACGCTGGATACAGTTTTGTATAACCGGCCTGGATCATCCAATGGTTTTACCTGAAAATCGCGTCTATCTGGATGGGGTGATTTCCGGCCAGGAATTCTTTGGAGGAACCATTCCCAAGATTGGCCGCCATTTCATTCAGGTGGTATCAATCGATGGCTACCCGCTCGAATCCTCGCCCGGCATGCTCACGGCCTTGTCGGAACTGCCTTGCGCATACCGCTGGTCAACACGTTTTATCTTCATGGACAATCATGAGTCTGTCGCGCATCTCCAGAAATTTGGCAGGAAATGGAAACAAAAAATCCGTGGGTTTTGGGATCAGGTTTTCCATTTGCAAAGCAACAACCTCGACGAAGATGCGCAAAACATGGCGCAGGATGCGCAATCCGCCATTTCAGAGACCAATAGTGGTCTTATCTCACAAGGCTACTATACGAGTGTCGTCGTGTTGATGGATGAGCACAGGGAAACACTGGAAGCCTCGGCAATGTACATTGCCAAAGCCGTTAATCATTTGGGGTTTACCGCGCGTATTGAGTCCATCAATACTATCGATGCGTATCTGGGCAGCCTGCCTGGTCATGGTGTCGAGAACGTTCGCCGCCCTTTGTTAAACACCATGAATCTGGCAGATTTAATGCCGCTCAACACGATTTGGACGGGCGCAATTGCCGCACCCTGCCCAATGTATCCACCGATGGCACCGCCGCTCATGCATTGCGTTACGCAAGGCGCGACACCTTTCCGATTGAATTTGCATGTCGGCGATATTGGACATACTTTTATGTTTGGGCCAACGGGTGCAGGGAAATCAACTCATTTGGCACTCATCGCCGCGCAACTGCGTCGTTACCAGGGCATGTCGATCTATTGCTTTGATAAGGGCATGTCAATGTATCCACTGACCAAAGCAGTGGGCGGTAAACATTTCACCGTAGCCTCAGATGATGAGGCGCTGGCGTTCTGCCCATTACAGTTCCTGGATACCAAAGGGGATCGTGCCTGGGCGATGGAATGGATTTGTACCGTGATTGAACTCAATCACCTGGTCATTACACCGAACCAGCGCAACGAAATAAGCAGCGCCCTGACCAGCATGCATCAAAGTGGTGCGCGCACCTTATCTGAATTTTCAGTGACGATTCAGGATGAGGCCATTCGTGAAGTGATCCTGCAATATACCGTCGATGGCATGATGGGACACTTACTCGATGCCGAAGAAGATGGCCTGGAACTAAGCGATTTCACGACCTTCGAGATTGAAGAATTAATGAATCTCGGCGATAAATATGCGCTGCCGACGTTGCTCTACCTGTTTCGGCGCATTGAACGCAGTCTACATGGCCAACCGGCGGCAATCATTCTGGACGAAGCCTGGATGATGCTCGGTCATAAAGCATTCCGGGAAAAAATTCGTGAGTGGTTAAAAGTCATGAGAAAGGCCAATTGTCTGGTACTCATGGCGACACAAAACCTGTCGGACGCGGTCAACAGTGGCATTCTCGATATCATTGTTGAATCCACCGCCACCAAGATATTTCTACCGAATGTGCATGCCCGGGATGAAGATGCCAGCGCACTTTACCGGCGTATGGGGCTGAATAACCGTCAGGTTCAAATCCTGGCGACAGCCGTACCCAAACGTCAATATTACTCCGTATCAGAAAATGGTCGACGACTGTATGACCTGGCGTTAGGCCCCATCACCCTGGCCTTTGTCGGCGCATCCGACAAGGAATCCATTGCCACCATTAAACATTTAATCGCGAAGTATGGTGATGACTGGGTGCACCAATGGCTGGATATCAAGGGCCTGAATATCAGTGGACTGAAACTTAATGATGACAAGGCCGCCGCATGAATGCAATTAAAGCTTTCCTGACACGCAATTCAGGCACGAATGAACGCTTGAATGATGAACCAATCGACGGTGGCAGAAGGGAAGGGGAGAACACCAATCCTTATCTGAATGCGCGTCGCACCTGGAATGATCACATGGCGGCAGTCACCGCATCGCGCAATATGTGGCAAATCCTGGCCATTCTCAGTCTGATGATCGTTTTAGCAGCCGTTGGCGGCATTATTTATATCGGCAGTCAATCCAGGTTTATCCCGTATGTGGTGCAAGTCGACAAACTTGGTGAAGCCGTCGCAGTCTCTCGCGCCGATGTGGCACAGACGGCTGATCCACGGGTGATTCATGCATCGGTTTCAGAGTTTATTAATAATTTACGCATGGTTACGCCGGACATTGCTTTGCAGCGTCGCGCCATTTTCAGGGTATACGCGATGCTTTCACCGAATGACCCGGCCACGGCCAAAACCAACGAATGGCTAAATGGGACAGAGGACAGCAATCCTTTTAAACGGGCGACCACTGAAACAGTGAATGTCGAGATCATTTCAGTGATTCCACAAACCACAGAAACATGGCAGGTGGATTGGTTGGAAAAAGTCTATGACCGGCAAGGCAATCTGGCTGAGCCGCCATTTAAGATGCGCGCCTTGCTGCGTGTCTATAGTCGGCCACAAACAAAAAGTACGACTGAAGAGCAAATGAGAAACAACCCATTAGGGATTTTTATCCAGGACTATTCCTGGTCAAAGCAGGTTTAAAGGCTCAATAGACTTAAAGGTACCGACAATGCAACTCACTAAATCAATCCTGACTACCCTTTGCATGAGCTTGTTTCCAACCTTCGTGCTGGCAGGCGCCGGAGGTAATTTTCCGGATGCTTATTTTGAAAAAGCCAACCCAACGCTTACGCCACAAGAAAGCGCATCCATTGCAATCGCCAGGAAATGGCAATCAACCAGCGCGACAGGGGTTAAACCCGTTGCCGGGCCTGATGGATCGATCCGTTTTTTGTTTGGCGCACAACAACCCAGTGTCGTGTGTGCGGTATTGCAGATTTGTGATGTCCAGTTGCAGCCGGGAGAACAGGTCAATTCCATTCACCTGGGCGATCAGGTGCGTTGGCAGGTTGACCCAGCCATTACAGGCAGCGGCAGCTCTGAGATTCAGCATCTGATTATAAAACCCCTGGATGTGGGACTGGAAACGTCCCTGGTTGTCACAACCGACCGGCGCACTTATCACCTGCGGCTGAGATCACACCGCCATGAATTTATGCCACGGGTTGCCTTTATCTATCCCGAGGATGCCCAGGCAAAATGGGATTCCGTCAAAAAAAGAGAAAATCATGCGCTGGAAATCAAGCAATCCCAAACCATCCCGGCAACGGGAGAATATCTTGGCGATCTTGATTTCCTGTACACGGTATCGGGCTCGGCTGCATGGAAACCACTGCGCGTATACAACGATGGCAAGAAAACCATCATTCAGATGCCCACTACCTTCTCCCAAAACGAAGCGCCCATCCTGATGGTCGTGCGCAAGGACGGGGGGGTGTTCTCAAAAGCAGAAACGGTGCTGGTGAATTACCGCTTACAGGCAGATCGTTACATTGTGGACAATGTTTTCGACAAAGCAGTTTTAATCGCGGGTGTCGGCAACAGCCAGGACCGTGTAACCATTAGCAGGGGCGGGCAATGATGTTGAATCAGCCATCGCTGCTGGCATCGCTTTTGCTATTGCTTGTGGCAGGGTGTGCCACCCCGCCCTATGGCAATTATGTTGATGGTGATGCGCCCAGCCAGAACACAGCCGTGATCGCCAGTGATGCTGCATATCAACTCATGCAGCTTTATCCACCTGCCAGCACAAAAATCAATATGCAACATCCCACGACTGATCCATTTGGCGTTGCTTTTATGGAAAATCTGCGCAAGGGGGGGTATGCCATCCAGGAGCATGTTAAAACCAGTCTGGCACAGCCAGATCAGCAGGCTGTCAAGCCGTCTGACGGCATCAGGCTGGCCTATATTTTTGATCAATCCAGTGGTCTGTATCGTCTCTCCGTCATGATTGATGAACAGATACTGACCCGCGCTTACGTGTCGCATCAAGACACGATGCAACCTGCGGGTTCCTGGGTTATGAAGGAATAGGAGGGGCTATGTCAGACACCATGTTGCCTGATGCCTCACCTGATACCGCCCCAAGGAGAGCGGGTGTGCGCCGCGTCAACAATTTGCCTGTCTACATTGTGGTCGGTATAGCCATGGTCTTTTTGCTCATCATGATGGTTGTGGCGATGAACCGTGCGGAACAACAGAATGTGGCGCACGAAGAAGAAGCAGCTACCGAAACCGGAAATACCAATTTATTGGCGGCCATGATTACCGGTGATTTTAAAGAGGGCATCATCGAACCCAAAGCAGCACCGCCGGTTGTTCCCGATACGCAGTCAGAGATAATCATTGCGTACCCGGATCATGCTGAGAATCTGGATTTGCCACCATTGCCGCCTGGGGAGCAAATGCATGCCGGGAACCACCCTGATCTGAATCATATTCGCATGATGAAGATGCAGCAATTCGAAGATGCGGTTAAGGCGCGCACCAACGTCCCGATGACCGCACCAAGAAGCGCAGCATCCTCTCCTGGTTATGCGCCTTCAGCTTCAGGCGGCGCACCCGGCAGGGCTGAGCAGTTGGCACAATTGGCAGCGATCAGGCAACAGATCAATGCCCAGGCCAATGATGATCCCACGGCGGCTTACCAGGCACGGTTACAGCAAATTAAAGACAGTGGGCCTGGAGGTGCGGGTGATGGTACGGATACTGATGGATTAGCCCCGCATTTGCTTCATGCGGACACCAACCGCGCAAATAATGACTATGCAAACTTTGATGCAACGGGGCAGGAAGATCGCTGGAAGCTGGATAGCCAGCCAGTCGCACCCAGAACACCTTATAGCCTGCTTCCCGGGTTTGTGATACCGGCTGTTTTGATCTCCGGTATTAATTCAGAACTACCCGGCCAGATTCTGGCGCAAGTCAGTCAGGATGTGTATGACACCGCTACTGGTAAACACCGTCTGATGCCTCAAGGGGCGCGTCTGGTCGGGGAGTATTCCAGTGAGGTTGCGTTTGGTCAGTCGCGTGTGCTGGTTGCCTGGCAACGAATCATTTTTCCTGATGGTAAAACAATGGATATCGGAGCCATGCCGGGGACTGATGGAATTGGTCAGTCCGGATTCAATGACAAGACCAATAATCACTATCTTCGGATATTCGGATCAGCATTACTAATGTCTGCCGTGATCGCTGGCGCGACCTATAGTCAACGCGATGCAGGCGGCGGAGGGGGAGTATACGGACGACAAAACGCCGGTAGCGTATTGAGCCAGTCACTCGGTCAGCAGTTGGGGCAAGCCGCCACGCGCCTGATGATGAAAAATCTCAATATTGCGCCAACTTTAGAGATTCGCCCTGGCTTTAGATTCAATGTAGTGGTGACCAAAGACATGGTTTTTTCTAAACCGTATCAGGCATTCAATTAATTGATACTACCAAGGAATGAACGCATGAAATTCCATAAGAAATTAGTCGCTAAATGGGTAGGGGTGCTGTTTATGGCGGGGTTGGCGCAGCCAACCCATACCAGCGGCATTCCGGTTCTGGATGCGATGAATGTATCGCAAGCCACTATATCGGCAATGGAGAATGTGGCTGCGGTCGTCAAGCAAATCCAGCAATATCAAACCCAATTGCAGCAGTATGAAAACATGATCAGAAACACCATTGCGCCAGCGGCTTATGTGTGGACGCAAGCGGAATATACGATGAACAGGCTGGTGCAGGCAACGAACACACTGAAATACTATAAGTCGCAAGGCGGTATAGACAACTATCTGAACCGGTACAGAAACGCGGGTTACTACAGTAACTCGCCTTGCTTCAAGTTTGGCATTAAATGTACTACCGAAGATTGGCGGTTAATGCGGGAAGGGCAGACCAGGAGTACCGATGTACAGAAAATTGCTAACGATGCGTCATTAAGGGGCCTGGAGGTGCATGAAAGCAGATTGCCCATGGATGCCGCCCATTTGCAAGTGCTGCAATCACGGGCACAAACGGCGGAAGGGAAGATGGAAGCGATCCAGTATGCCAATCAGCTGGCGGCTTACCATTCCAACCAGTTATTACAGTTACGCTCCATGCTGGTTGCACAATTCAACGCGCAAAACGCCAGAGAACAAGTGCGTATCGATAAAGAAGCAATACAGCAGGCCTCACACGAGGCATCAACCAGACGGTTGAGTCCAGTTAATTTTCCACCGGCAAAAAAATGGAATGTTCGGGATATATTTTAATTTAAACCAAAGGAGTCAATCATGAGAACCAAACAAACAACTATCTTTGCAGCTACTGCAGTATTACTTTTTACCCTGGTCGGATGTGAGGAACCAAAGGGTGGGTTAGAGCTTAAGGATCCTAAGCCAGAGCTAAAGGGAGACGCGTTGCACTGGACGATAAACGGCCCGGTTGATGCGTCCGGTAACCTTATTGCACCTGAAGAAGCAAAGTAGTCATTAAATCTTGTTATTAGAGGATCAAACCGTTGAATAAACCGAGCCTAGCCCTTCTTTTGTGCGCCCTGACGCTGATGCTGTTCTCTACTGCTGCATTTGCAGAGTTGGCCTATATCGATCCAGCAACGAACCAAGGTGTCCTCGACCAGGTGACTCAAAAGTTCCTCAGTTCAGCCAAAAACTGGCACATCATCTTGGAAGCAGCGGCGACACGCCTGTTCTGGTCACTGGTATTAATGTCAATGGTATGGACATTTGGCATGATGATTCTACGCAAGGCCGATATAGGGGACTTCTTTGCTGAATTTACCCGCTTCATCATCTTTACAGGGTTTTTTTTCTGGCTGCTAACCAATGCTGTATCAGGACACAACATTGGCGGCACCATTATTGAATCCATGCAGGTATTGGGTAGCCAAGCTTCAGGGCAGACTGGTCTGGCTCACGGAAATATTGTGGAGATGGCTATAAAGCTATGGCACTCGCTCACTCAAAACTTATCTGTCTGGAATCCAGTTGATAGCTTTATTGCCGCTGTTCTCACCCTAATCATTATGATTGTTTTAACTGTTATTGCAGTCAACATGTTGTTCCTCATAATTTCTTCCTGGGTGCTGTTGTATGCCGGTATCTTTTTCCTGGGTTTTGGTGGTGCGCGGTGGACATCGGACATCGCCATTAACTATTTCAGGACGGTATTAAGCGTCGGCATTGAATTGCTTGCGATGACATTGATCATTGGCATTGGCGGTTCCTTTCTGAGTAATTATTACGCAAAAATGAACCAGAACATCCTGAACTTTGAAGAGCTGGGGGTCATGTTAATTTCTGCGATTGCATTTTTAATATTGACTTCAAAAATACCCTCAATGCTGTCAAGCATTGTGACTGGCGGTGGTTTCAATAGTAGCGGGGTAACTAATTATACGGGGGGTCAGGTAATGGGCGCAGCAGCCACATCGCTGGCCATTGCGAGTATGGGGATGACCAAGGCAGCAAGTGCATTGGGATCAATCGCTTCAGCAGCGAAAGGCGCCATGGGCAGCAGTAGTGGAATGGATGCGGTTAAGTCAGCAGATTTTGGATCGATAGGGGGAGAATTTGGCCCGCCCAGGCAGAGTAAGGGCGTATCAAACTATCCTTTTGGAACTCCTCCTGAAAGACCCAAATAATATGACCAGGCAAAAGTATCGCTGATGAAAACATTAACGGTCATTATTTATCTGATGCTACTCGCAAACCCAGCTCACGCCAAAGACGCTTGCGCGACAGTCTTGTGCATGGCAGGCATGTTGCAAGGGTCGGGTGTGGTGAGCAATTGCAGTCAACCAGTCGAAGACTATTTCAGCATTGTTAAATTTCTACATGGTGGAATTAGTTGGAGCAGGACATTTAAAGCGCGTGGAAAATTCCTCAATCAGTGCTCGGCCAACAATGGATGGGGAGACAAAATTAACAAGGCATATGGACGTGTCCTGTAACAAAACACTATTCACAATGGAGTCGCCATGCATAGCAAATTAATGATGATCGTCGTGTTAGCACTATTACTTGGCGGGTGTGCCAGCATGAATGAGAGCCAGAAAAACACCGCACAAGGCACTGGACTAGGTGCAGGCGCAGGTGCCGCCGTTGGCGCAATCATTGGTGCGCTTGCAGGTGATCCCGCCCTTGGTGCAGGGATTGGCGCCGGTGTAGGTGCAGCCGGTGGCTATATCTGGTCGTCACACATGGAGAACCAGAAAAAACGTATGGAACAGGCGACTGCCGGTACCAATATCCAGGTCACGCAAACCGAAAACAATCAATTGAAGATGAACATCCCAGGGGATTTTTCATTCGATAGCGGGAGTGCAACCATCAGACCGGATATGTACCCGATTTTAAATAGCCTGGCTGATGGATTGCGAAGTAATCCGCAGTCACAAGCCATGATTATCGGGCATACCGATAATACCGGTAGCGATGAGATCAATAATCCGCTCTCGATTAATCGCGCAGGCAATACACGCGCCTATTTAGTCAGTCAGGGCATCGCATCGAATCGGATTGCCATTGATGGCCGCAGTTCTTACGAGCCGATAGCGCCCAATGACAGCCCCGTTAATCGTGCGAAAAACCGCCGGATAGAAGTTTTTATGTTCGAGCCGCAACAACAGCAGCAGCAAATACAACAACCATACCAACAACAACAGCAAATGCAGCAACAATACCAACAGCCAATCCAGCCGGTATATTAACAAATGATGGACTTGCCGCCAGACATGCAGGAACGGATTGTGTGCTCAGTGACTGCAGCGATCAAATATGAAATACCGGCCAATATTTTACTGGCCATCGCTGAGAAAGAGGGTGGCAAGCCGGGTCAATGGGTAAGCAACCGTAATGGCACTCACGATGTGGGCACCATGCAATTCAATACGGCCTATCTACCACATGGGATCACAGCGGACGATGTGGCGCAACCAGGTTGTTATCCGTTTGATTTAGCAGCCTGGCGGGTGCGACAACATCTTAAACATGACCAGGGCGATATCTGGACAAAGGCGGCTAACTATCATTCCCGGACGCCAGAATATAACGCCAGGTACCGCGATGATTTAATTGCCAAAGCCGCAAAATGGGCAGTCTGGCTCGAAAATTACCTGATTACAGCAAATCGTCAAGAAAAGTAATGCGAGGTTTTATTCCGATTCGCTGTTTGTAATGGACAGGGTTATCCACAAAATACGGGGATAACCCTGTGTGTAACCAGTGGGCAACCATCCTAAGTACGAGGGTACACGATGGACATTGCCGCTGCCTTATTCAGGGCAAAAACCCGATGGCACATTTGTGTTTTGTAAAAGGAGTGCGTGTAATGAAAAAGTCAGAAAATGAAAGTCAGGAACCAGACCTGAAAACCATGGATGAAGTGATTGACGAGAAGCTCATCGACATGGAAACACCGGGCTTTGCGGCTGAATTCAATCCGCTGGAAGCGGACAGGATCGGTGCATTTGAAGAAGATGCGCTGAGCGAACAAGATGCCTGGGAAAGCGCCATTGATGTAATCGAGCACACCTAATCATAATAGCTAAGGTAATCCGATGAAACCCAATCGTAACGATGCTACCAAGCCAAAAAAATCATTTCACGAAACCGTCGCTGAGAACCTCATTAAACAGCTCAGGCAGGGCACTGCACCCTGGCAAAAGCCGTGGAAACCCGGTGATCCACTTTTAACATTACCCCACAATCCAACAACTGGTAAACGCTACCGTGGAATTAATATCCTCCATCTGATGAGTCAGGGGCGTACTGATCCGCGCTGGATGACGTATAGACAGGCAGCAAGTCTGGGCGCGCAAGTGCGCAAGGGTGAGAAAAGCATCCTGATTCAATACTGGAAGTTCAATGATGAGCGCATTAAAAAAGATGAGCATGGTCAGCCCATTCTGAACAGCGAAGGCAAGCCTGTTAAAGAACAATTCAAGCTCGAACGTCCAAAAGCGTTTTACGCCACGGTGTTTAATGCTGAACAGATTGATAATCTACCCAGACTTGAGATTACATCCCCTGACTGGGAACCGATAGAGCGTGCTGAGCAAATATTACAGGCATCCAAAGCCGTCATCCATCATGGGCAAAATGACCGGGCATTTTACCGATCATCATCTGACGAGATTCACCTGCCGCACAAAGAGCAATTTCAAAGGCCGGATCAATATTACGCAACCGCATTGCATGAACTGGGTCATTGGACTGGGCATGAGTCACGTCTTAATCGTGATCTGGGTAATCCTTTTGGTAGTGAAGCATACGCAAAAGAAGAATTACGCGCTGAAATTGCCAGCATGATTTTAGGTGGTGAACTGGGTATTGGTCATGATCCAGAACAACATGCTGCTTATGTGGGTTCATGGATTAAGGTGTTGGAAGACGATCCGAAAGAAATATTTCGTGCGGCTGCCGATGCTGAGAAAATTCAGGATTATGTGCTTTCATTCTCACAGCAACAAAAAGTTGTTGAACAGGAGGAAATCAGGATGGATCAGATCAAACAGGACGCACTGGCCGACAGTACCCGCCAATACCTGGCTGTCCCTTATGTTGAAAAAGATCAGGCCAAAGCTGCCGGTGCGAGCTGGGACAATCATGCCAAGTCCTGGTACGTCGGAGACAATGCTGATATTCGCGCACTAGAACGCTGGTTGCCGGAGAATGTAGCCAACCAACCGGAACCTGCAATAGATCCTCAGGCGGAATTTACCGAATTATTACGTTCTCATGGCTGCATTGTAGACGGCCATCATCCGGTGATGGATGGCAGCAAACAAAGAATTAAAGTCGAGCATGACGTTTCCGGCGAAAAATCGGGCTTTTATGTCGCGCATCTTGACGGTCATCCTGCCGGATACTTTATCAATAACCGCACCAAGTCCGAGACACGCTGGAAAGCCAAGGGGTATTCTTTAAATGACGAGCAAAAAGCAGTACTTTCGGCACAAGCTGTCATTCAGCAGCAAAACAGAAAAATCGAGCAACACGAGCAGCAATTGAAGGTGGCTGGGGAAATCAAGGCATTGCTGGCAATCGCACCGCTAGCCAATGCCGAGCATCCCTATCTGTTGGACAAAAATGCCCGACCGGGTGATTTAAAGATCGTGCCACAGAATGCGGATGATTTACCAGACGACTCCATCATCAAAATCGGTCAGGATTGGCAAGCAGCCAAGATATTGCGTGAGGAAAATCCTGGCAGTATTGTTCTAACCGCTGGTGATTTATTGTTACCGGTGCAAGACATCGATGGCCAGATCTGGAGTGTGCAAACCATACAGCCTGGCGGAGGCAAGTTTTTTGTGACCGGCAGTAAAAAGGAAAGTAATTTCTACGTGGTTGATGGGCAGGGCAGAGGAGTGGGTGCCCTGGACGATGCACTGATGATCATCATCGCCGAAGGCTATGCGACCGCCGACACTTTATCCCAAAGCCTGGATTGCCCGGTGGTTGCCGCATTTGATTCAGGTAATCTGCCCAAGGTCGCTCAAGTCTTGCATGAAAGATACCCGCAGAAGCCGACTGTGATCGCCGGTGATGATGATTTCATACAGGAATCGGTCAATGGTACCAATCCTGGCCGGGAAAAAGCCATCGAAGCCGCAAAGCTGGTGAACGGCGAGGCAGTTTTTCCGATTTTTGCACCGGGTGAGCAAGTGTCAATGAAGCTCAGTGATTTTAATGATCTGGCGAATAAAAGCACTTTAGGGGTTGAGGGTGTTAAGCGCCAGGTTGGTTCTGTTGCTGCGAGCGCATTGGAACAAGCCAGGGATCAAGGCAGAGCTAGAAAATTGACAAACGGTCTTGAACAAAACCAGCAGGAGAATCAGCAAAAACGAGCACTGGCCAGGTAAAAAATGATCAATCTCTTTGCCTTTCTCCAAACAAAGCAGCGTTCAATTAGGCGACAGGTTGAGCAGGATGTGCGGCGGTATTGAATACCAAAATCAGAAGATTTATTTCCCGCAACCTGATGCGCGGCTGCCTGTGCGTTTACGAAATGGCAATGTCACCTGGGTAACGTGGGGCAGACGCAAGGACGAAGCCCTCGGTAAATTTCCAAATGGCGGTTGGGCACGCCTCAATTCCATCAAGAGTGGCAAATGGAAGCCATGGCATCCAAGGCCAGTCTTAATTGTCGCTGATCAGTTCATGGAAAAAGATCAGGAGAAACAATCCCACTGGGTACCTTTAGGCACAAGCATGATGATTCAAGGGCTATTGGCAGAAAGGAATGATGAGCTGCGGGTTTATGTGGTAACAGTCAGCACACCGCCAGAGTATGCCTGGATACATGATCGTTGGCCGAGGTTGGTTCGGCTAGATCAATGCAATGGACCCTGATGTGCATGGCGTGGTTTTGTTGGAATTTACAAAAACCAATATAGAATTATCAAAAAATATTTGTGACAGCTCAGCATGAAGCAGGCTGAAGTGGATTACCCATGAAGGCGTGACGAAGTAATTCTAATGGGTTCTGTCGCAAATATTCGTAAAGTGTAAAGCCATGATCCGCTGCCATCTCGCCCGCATGATGGGCGAACACAAGATGCGTATTGCCGACGTTGCCAGAGAAACGGGCTTGAGTCGCGCCACGGTGACGTTGCTCTATAAAGAAACGGCGCAGAAAGTGGATCTGGAAACCATTGAGAAGCTGTGCCTGCTGTTTGAATGCCAAGTAGGCGATCTACTTGAGCTGACCCAACAATAAACAGGTTTGTCCGTTAAAAGATAAAGACCCTTTGATAAGGCATTTAACGACATCCAATAAACGACTAATACCAAAAAAAAACAACAGGAACTACAGAATGACAAGCATCCAACAACGTGCCGCCCTACAACGCCAGATCTGGGCCATTGCCAACGATGTGCGCGGCTCAGTAGACGGCTGGGATTTTAAACAATATGTCCTGGGCACCCTGTTTTATCGCTTCATCAGCGAAAACTTTGCTCTCTATATTGAGGCCGGTGACGACAGTATTCATTACGCTGCGCTTAGCGATGAGGTGATCACGCCAGACATCAAAGACGATGCCATTAAAACCAAGGGTTACTTCATCTACCCAAGCCAGTTGTTTGCCACTGTGGCTAAAAACGCCAACAACAACGAAAGCCTGAACACCGATTTGGCCGCGATCTTTTCCGCTATCGAAGCCTCCGCTAATAGCTACCCCTCTGAGCCGGACATCAAAGGGTTGTTTGCCGATTTCGATACCACCAGTAACCGACTCGGTAATACCGTTAAAGACAAAAATCTGCGTTTAGCGGCCGTTTTGAAAGGCGTGGCAGGCTTGGATTTTGGCCATGATTTTTATGAAAAGCCTGATGCCGCGCAAATTGACTTGTTCGGCGATGCCTACGAATTCCTCATCTCCAACTATGCCGCCAATGCCGGTAAATCCGGTGGTGAATTTTTTACCCCGCAGCACGTATCAAAGCTGATTGCCCAACTTGCCATGCACAAGCAAACCAGCGTTAACAAAATTTATGATCCAGCGGCCGGTTCTGGCTCGCTGCTGCTGCAAGCCAAAAAACACTTTGATAATCACATTATTGAAGATGGCTTTTGGGGGCAGGAGATTAACCACACCACCTACAACCTTGCCCGTATGAATATGTTTTTGCACAACATCAACTACGACAAGTTCAATATGCAGCTGGGCAACACCTTAACAGACCCGCACTTTCTGGATGATAAACCCTTTGATGCCATCGTCTCCAATCCGCCCTATTCGGTGAAGTGGATAGGTAGTGATGACCCAACCCTGATTAACGATGATCGCTTTGCGCCAGCAGGTGTGCTCGCACCTAAATCCAAAGCCGACTTTGCCTTTGTGCTGCATGCACTAAGTTACTTATCCAGCAAAGGCCGCGCGGCCATTGTTTGCTTTCCCGGTATTTTTTACCGTGGCGGTGCCGAGCAGAAAATTCGCAAATATCTGGTAGATAACAACTATGTGGAAACGGTTATTTCACTCGCACCCAACCTGTTTTTTGGAACCACCATTGCTGTGACCATTCTGGTGCTCTCCAAACACAAAGCCGACACCACCACCCAGTTTATTGATGCCAGTGGTTTATTTGAAAAAAACACCAATACCAACACGCTTACCCATGACCACATCGAACAGATCATGCAGGTGTTCGATAGCAAAGCAAATGTGGAACACTTCGCTCAATCCATACCGTTTGAGAAGGTGTCCGCTAACGACTACAACCTGTCGGTGAGCAGCTATGTAGAAGCCAAAGACACCCGCACAGTGACTAACATTGTTGAGCTAAATACTGATCTAAAAATTACTGTCGCTAAGATCACCCAACTGCGTATTGATATTGATGCGATTGTTGCCGAGATTGAAGGCGATGAGGTTGAAGCATGAGCAGCATGAGTTATATGGAAAAGCTGCTTGATGGCGTTGAGGTAGAGTGGAAGGCGTTAGGTGATGTTGTTGCGATTAATACCGGTCAAAAGCCATCTGAAATTCTTGATAGTGCGACAGATTTTGATTATATCAATGCTGGTACATCTAGGTCAGGATATAGCGCAACTAGCAATTGCGAAGGTGACACGGTTACAACTCCATCCCGAGGGCAAGGAGGGATCGGTTATGTAGGATATCAAAAAGATCCGTTTTGGTTAGGTCCTTTGTGCTACAAGATGAAGTCACTTGATAATGCTTTTTTGATTAATAAATATATCTTCTATTTTTTCAATCAAAAAGCGCATTGTTATTAGGTTTAAAAAAAGAAGGTGGAGTTCCTGCTGTCAATAAGTCTGATTTGGCTAGATTAGAAATTCCAATCCCCTGCCCAGACAACCCCAAAAAATCCCTAGAAATCCAAACCGAAATCGTCCGTATTCTGGACACCTTCACCGAGCTGACCACCGAGCTGACCACCGAGCTGACCACCGAGCTGACCGCCCGCAAAAAACAATACAACTACTACCGCGAGCAGTTATTGAGCTTTGAAGAAGGGGAAGTGGAGTGGAAGACGTTGGGGTCGGTAGTAAATATAAAAAATGGTAAAGACTGGAAGAAGTTAGGGGCTGGAAATATTCCTGTATACGGTTCTGGCGGTGTCATGCTGTATGTTGACACTTTTGCTTATGACAAGCCAACGGTGTTGATTCCAAGAAAAGGATCAATCACAAATATCTTTTATGTTGAATCGCCATTTTGGAATGTCGATACGATTTACTACACCGAGATTGATACCGACCAAATTATTCCTAAGTTCTTCTATTACTTTATGAAGACGCTAGATTTAATGCAGTTGGATACTGGCTCTGGCAGGCCTAGTCTTACACAAGCAATATTGAATGAAATTAAAGTCCCCTTACCAATGCTGGCTGAGCAAGCTCGTATTGTTTCTATTCTCGATAAATTCGATGCCCTAATCAACTCCATCAGCGATGGCTTACCCCGCGAAATTGAATTGCGCCAAAAGCAATACGAGTATTACCGCGATTTGTTGTTGAACTTCCCAAGCCGGGTGCCGAGGTAGCGGCCTAATGCATCATCTAAAACCCGTAGGGACAAACTGCTCCCAGCTACAGCCATAAGGAAGGAACCCTATGACCAAGCAATTAAGCCTGCAAGACCAAAGCACGGAGTTCCTGCTTTACACCGCACCCAGTGGGGCGGTGAAAGTCGAGGTGCTGCTCAGTGGCGAAACTCTGTGGCTGACGCAAAAGCGTATGGCCGAGCTGTTTGGCGTGGGCGTACCGGCCATTTCCAAGCATTTAGAGAATATCTATTCAAGCGGTGAATTAGATCAAAAGGCAACTATTTCCCTTTTGGAAACAGTTCAGCAAGAAGGGAGGCGCGAAGTTAAGCGTAAGCTCGAATACTACAACCTGGATGCTGTGATTTCTGTCGGTTACCGGGTCAATTCTACCCAAGCTACCCAATTCCGCATCTGGGCGACAGCACTCATCAAAGAGTACATTATCAAGGGCTTTGCCATGGATGATGAGCGCCTGAAAAATGGCCGCTTTTTTGGCAAGGACTACTTCCGCGAGTTGCTGGAGCGGGTACGCTCCATCCGCGCCAGCGAGCGGCGCATTTACCAGCAGATTACCGATATTTTCGCCGAGTGCAGTATTGATTACGATCCAAAATCAAAAACCACCCGGCTGTTTTACGCTCATGTGCAGGACAAGTTTCATTTTGCTATCACCGGCCATACCGCCGCCGAAATCATTGCGCTGAAGGCCGATGCCAGCAAACCCCTGATGGGCATGAGCACCTATAAAAATGCACCGGACGGGCGGGTATTAAAATCGGACGCTTCAGTGGCCAAAAATTATTTAAGTGAAGATGAAATCAAAAAGCTGGAACGCAGCGTATCGGCTTTTTTTGACTACATCGAGGGCATCATAGAGCGGCGTAACACCTTCACCATGGAAGCGTTTACCGAGAGCGTGAACAAGTTCCTCGCCTTTAATGAATATCAAATTCTGGAAGGTTTCGGAAAAGTGTCGCGCCAGCTGGCAGAGCAAAAGGCCCATGCGGAATACGACAAATTCAACAAGCAACAACGCATCGAATCAGACTTTGATCGCGAAATAAAAAAGCTACTGAACAGCAAGGATAAAGACGCATGACGGATTATAAAACCATAGCCGAATCCAATAACTTTATCGTACTGGATAAATACAACAAAGACTGGAAAGTGGCCGAGAGCTACCAGAGTGAAGACGCCTTAGAGCGCGAGCTGATTCAGGATTTGCAAAACCAGGGCTATGAGTACCTGTCTGGCCTGAATAACCCGCAGGCCATGCTGGCTAACGTGCGTGTGCAATTGCAGTCCCTCAATAACGTGGAGTTTGCCGAGGGTGAGTGGCGGCGTTTTGTGGAAACCTATCTGGATAAGCCCAGTGACACTATCGTTGATAAAACCCGCAAGATCCATGATGACTATATTCACGACTTTGTGTTTGACGATGGCCGCATTAAAAATATTTATCTGCTGGATAAAAACAACATCACCCGCAACAAGGTGCAGGTGATCAAGCAGTTTGAGCAAACTGGCAGCCATGCCAACCGTTATGATGTGACTATTCTGGTGAACGGCTTACCGCTGGTACAAATCGAGCTGAAAAAGCGTGGTGTAGCCATTCGTGAAGCCTTTAACCAGGTGCATCGTTACAGCAAAGAGAGTTTCAACGGCGAGGATTCGCTGTATAAGTACTTGCAGTTGTTTGTCATCTCTAACGGAACCGATAGCCGCTATTTTGCTAATACCACCCAGCGCAACAAAAACAGCTACGACTTCAGCATGAACTGGGCGAAGGCAGATAACAGCCTGATTAAGGATTTAAAAGACTTTACCGCTACCTTCTTCCAAAAAAACACCCTGCTCAATGTGTTGCTGCATTATTCGGTGTTTGATGTAAGTGATACATTACTGGTGATGCGCCCCTACCAGATCGCGGCCACCGAGCGTATTTTGTGGAAGGTGAAAAGTTCCCATGAGGCAAAAAACTGGAGCAACCCGGAAAGTGGCGGTTTTATCTGGCATACCACAGGCTCTGGTAAAACCTTAACCAGCTTTAAGGCCGCGCGTTTGGCCACAGAACTAGAGTTTGTAGACAAGGTGTTTTTTGTGGTCGACAGAAAAGACCTCGACTACCAGACTATGAAAGAATACCAACGCTTTTCACCCGACAGTGTGAATGGCTCTGACAGTACCGCAGGTTTAAAGCGCAATCTGGATAAAGACGATAACAAGATCATCGTCACCACCATCCAGAAGCTCAACAACCTGATGAAAAACGAAGGCGATCTACCCATCTACAACAAGCAGGTGGTGTTTATTTTTGATGAATGCCACCGCAGCCAATTTGGTGAAGCTCAAAAAAACCTGAACAAGAAATTCAAACGCTTCTATCAGTTTGGCTTTACCGGCACGCCCATCTTCCCGCTAAATGCTTTAGGTGCAGAAACCACTGCCAGCGTATTTGGTCGGGAGTTGCATTCTTATGTGATTACCGATGCGATACGCGATGAAAAGGTGCTTAAGTTCAAGGTGGACTACAACGATGTGCGCCACAAATTTAAGGCCATTGAAACTGAGCAGGACGAGAAAAAACTATCTGCCGCTGAAAACAAAGAGGCGCTGTTGCATCCAGAGCGTATTCGCGAAATTTCCCAGTACATTCTGAACAACTATCGCCAGAAGACCCACCGATTGCAGTCGAACGCCAAGGGCTTTAATGCCATGTTTGCGGTGAGCAGTGTGGATGCCGCCAAGCTCTATTATGAATCGCTGAATAGTTTGCAGGCTGACCCTTCAAATAAAAACAGCGAAAAGCCGCTGAAAATCGCCACCATATTCTCCTTTGCTGCCAATGAAGAGCAGGATGCGGTGGGTGATATTCTGGATGAAAGCTTTGATGTCTCGGCCATGAATAGCAGTGCCAAAGAGTTTTTGAACGCGGCGATAGGCGATTACAACGCCTTCTTTAAAACCAATTTCAGTGTCGATAACAACGGCTTCCAGAATTACTACCGTGATTTGGCCAAGCGGGTGAAAACCAAGGAAATCGATTTGCTGATAGTGGTGGGAATGTTTCTCACCGGCTTTGATGCCCCTACGCTCAATACACTGTTTGTGGACAAAAACCTACGTTACCACGGTTTGATGCAGGCCTATTCGCGCACTAACCGCATTTATGACGCTACCAAAACGTTCGGTAATATTGTCACATTCCGGGATCTGGAAATGGCAACCGTGGATGCTATCACCCTGTTTGGCGATAAAAACACCAAAAATGTGGTGCTAGAAAAAAGCTACAAGGAATACATGGAAGGCTTTACCGATGTGGTGACCGGTGAAGCTAGACGCGGCTTTAAGGATGTGGTGAGCGAGCTAGAGCAACGCTTTCCTGATCCGGCGACTGCCATTGAAAAAGAATCCGATAAAAAAGACTTTGCCAAACTCTTTGGCGAATACCTACGCGTAGAGAACGTGCTGCAAAACTATGATGAGTTTGCCAGCCTGAAAGCCATGCAAAGCCTTGATATGAAGGACCCCGAAGCGGTTGAAGCGTTTAAAGCAGAACATTATTTGGATGATGAAAAACTGGCTGAGTTACAGATAATACGCCTGCCAGCCGAACGTAAGATTCAAGATTACCGTTCTATCTACAACGATATCCGCGATTGGCAGCGCCGACAAAAATCAGCAGAAGAGAAAGAAAAATCCACCATCGACTGGGATGACGTGGTGTTCGAGATAGACCTGCTCAAGTCACTGGAGATCAACCTTGATTACATTCTGGAGCTAATCTTCGAACACAACAAGAAAACCAAAAGCAAAGCCGATTTGGTTGACGAAGTACGCCGGGTGATCCGCGCCAGCCTCGGCAACCGCGCTAAAGAAAGTCTGGTTGTGGATTTTATTAATCAAACCGACCTTGATCAGATCGGTGAAAAGTCCAGCGTGATCGAGGCCTTCTTTTCCTTCGCCCAAGTTGAGCAACAACGAGAAGCCGAGGAGCTGATCAACACAGAAAGCCTGAATGCGGAAGAAGCCCGACGCTATATCACCAACTCACTCAAGCGGGAGTACGCCAGCGACGCAGGAACAGAGCTTAATGCCATTCTGCCAAAGATGAGCCCGTTAAACCCACAATACCTCACCAAGAAACAAAGCGTGTTTCAACAGATTGCTAGTTTCGTTGAAAAGTTCAAAGGTGTGGGCGGGAGAGTTTAATAAAGAAACAAAGCGGTACTTATTATCGGGTTACACCACATTGATTATTGCGCGGCTGCCTGTGCGTTTACGAAATGGCAATGTCACCTGGGTAACGTGGGGCAGACGCAAGGACGAAGCCCTCGGTAAATTTCCAAATGGCGGTTGGGCACGCCTCAATTCCATCAAGAGCGGCAAATGGAAGCCATGGCATCCAAGGCCAGTCTTAATTGTCGCTGATCAGTTCATGGAAAAAGACCAGGAGAAACAATCCCACTGGGTACCTTTAGGCACAAGCATGATGATTCAAGGGCTATTGGCAGAAAGGAATGATGAGCTGCGGGTTTATGTGGTAACAGTCAGCACACCGCCAGAATATGCCTGGATACATGATCGTTGGCCAAGATTGGTTCGGCTTGATCAAGACAAGGAATCCTGAAATGACTGTATTAGAGTTTATTTTGGCGATTATCGCTAGCGTCATCGGAAGTTGGCTTTATCAATTCTTGTTCGAAAAGCGCTCAACTACGACCCGCGAAACAGTGCCTGATTGGGTGGTCAAGTCACTGGAAAGTGCTCGCGTGTTACTTCCCAATTGGTATCGGCGCTTCATTGCAAAGAAATACGGACTGGATTTTCCGGGTCAGTTCGTGGTGGATCGATATATGGAAGGTATGGCTTCTGACACTTTAATGCCAGGGTCGCCAATCTTCGTTTCGAAAGCGAATGGCAATGTTCTTTTAGAAGCCTTGCGCTATTCTGCTGGTCATCCGGAACGGATTGAGCATGCATACGATTTCGCCTTGAGATACACTAAGTACGGTGTATTTCGCAATCGGGAAGCAGCAGATGAGTTTCTCTCACAAGTTTTAGCGGTAGGAGCAGATCGGGGCGTGCAGATGTCGATCGAGCAACCCGTGTGGTCAGAGATGAATGAAGAACAGCGGCGCAAAGTTACAATCCCGCGTGAACTGATAGATGAATATCTTAAAAATTATGGGACCGGGTTCATCATCACGCGACTAGGGATATTTGCTGCTGTGTTCGGCCTGGTTCTGTGGCTGTCCTAAGAACCTGTTCCCCCACATGCGTGGGGAAGACTCTTCACGCTTAAGCTGACGCCAGACCTTGTCGGCACCGTAGACCTGCATGTTGCTGTATCTGCGGCAGCAGTTCATCATCACGCAGGACGCGGGCACAGCGCAAAGCCGGATTACGCTGCTGCGCGGAATATCGCCGACACCCTGATGGGGCGACCTGCAAAACCTTGCAGATCGGCTCGACCCCATGGGCGTCGCGGTACCGGTCGATGAACGACCTCAGGATTTGAGTTTGCGGTCGAGCTCCGCCTGAGCGAAAAAAGCGCTGGCCAGCTTCAGAATCTCATTCGCCTTGCGCAATTCCTTTACTTCGCGTTCCAGGGCTTTGATGCGGTCGCGCTCTTCACTGGTCACGCCGTCTCGCAAGCCGGTATCGGTCTCGTGTTTGCGCACCCATTCAAGCAATGTGTGGGCTGAACAGCCGATCTTCGGCGCGATGGATTCAATCGTCGACCACAGCGAGAGATACTCACTGCGGTGTTCCTGCACCCGTCTTCCCGAAGAATACCTCAAACGGAGCTCTGAATCCAAGCACCTTGCGTGGTCGATGGTTAAGTCTATCCACCGCCCACTGCACTTGTATCCTCGGTAACCTCAATCAATTCCATCCCCTTGGGGAATTGGCAGCAGACTGGTTTAGCCGACAACTGACTGTTGTCAAATCGTATCAAGAATGAACTTGGCCCGTATAGTGGTAACGAATATTTCAGCTTGTTCTACTATCTCCTGCGCATCGGCAAGCTCGACGGAATCACCTTTGTAGTCGGCTACCAGCCGGATTTCGTGCGCCCGGTTTAGAAGGCGTCCCACCTCTTTCGATACTGGGCCATTCTTGACCAAAAAATTGCTGAAAGCCCCGATCAGGCCGCTATGGGTGCGACCAATATTCGGCTCTACCGGTGCACCCGACGCCAGTAACGCTGCGCGGGCAGCGTCGAACATAGCGTAGTAGGCACGGTTGGTTGCGCCATCCACGTCACCAAGATTGAGCAAGGCTCGCGCGGACGAACAGGCCGTGTCAGCCTTCGACAGCAAGATGTCTGGTGTTAGTTGTCGATTGCTCATAGTCTAACTCCCTCCCGGATGATGTTGCGTAACAAGGCGGGGTTCGCGTAGTTCTCCGGCTGCTCCCACTCGTTAAGCCAGATTGGAAGCGGCGAGATGAGAATGCCAGTTTCGAGTAACACATCGAAAGCGACATCGGCCATATCCAGTTTGGCGACCAGGAAGCGTTGATGCTCGCCGCGCAAGAGTACAGCAACGTCCGCATCGCTGTCTGGGCGGTGTGTGCCACGCGCACGGCTGCCATAGACAATGACCCCAGCTATGTCGTAGCGATTACCGATCAAGGTGAGGAAGCGACGGACTGCTTCCTCTGTGTCATGGTCAATGCGATTCATACAAACCCCACAATGAAATCCGGATTTCCTGGTTTTCTGTTCAAGCCGGTACTTGAATAAATTCAACTAAGAATTAGGGAACTCTATCAAGGAGACTTAAGCGTCAAGTGTAAAACCAAAACATATTGACTGATATGTCAATCCACTGTTTTCAGATACTGGTACAACGTTTCACGGCTGATACCAAAGTTACGAGCGATCAGTGCTTTTTGTTCCCCTGCCATGACTCTTCGCTTTAATTCTGTAACCTGCTCACTATTCAGTGACCTCTTGCGACCTCGGTAAGCTCCACGCTGTTTGGCAAGCGCAATACCTTCTCGCTGCCGTTCACGGATCAGGGCACGTTCGAACTCCGCAAAAGATCCCATTACTGACAACATCAGGTTGGCCATCGGTGAATCTTCACCGGTAAAGACTAAACGTTCTTTGACAAATTCGACGCGGATACCGCGCCCGGTAAAATCCTTGGCTCTGTTGCAAAAAATAAGCAAATTGGTGCATTATTGAATTTTTTCAGGGTATTTCTCAATGTCGGATTTCAAATGGCGACATTACCAGAGCGGTGTAATCCTGGGTTGTGTTAGATGGTACTGCAAGTACGGAATTAGCTATCGTGAATTGGAAGAAATGATGTTGGAGCGTGGATTTGAAGTCGATCACACAACGCTTTATCGTTGGGTTCAACATTATGCACCCGAAATGTAAAAACGCATGCGGTGGTACTACAAGCCGACGATGGGCTACAGCTGGCGGGTAGATGAAACCTATGTGAAGGTTAAAGGGAAATAGACATATTTGTACCGCGCTATTGATAAGCACGGTGACACGATTGATTTCTATCTTTCACCTACCCGTAATAAGAAAGCCGCCAAACGGTTTCTAGGCAAAGCGCTCAAATCCATAAAACCATGGGCACATCCGCAGACGATTAATACAGATAAAGCGCCGACTTTCGGTCCTGCCATTGATGAGTTGAAGGAAGAAGGGAAATGCCATGAGGATACGGTACACCGGCAGGTAAAGTACTTGAACAATATTGTCGAGGCTGATCATGGAAAACTCAAACAGCTGATAAATCCCGTACGCGGGTTCAAATCCATGAAGACCGCCTATGCAACGATCAAGGGGTTTGAACTCATGCACATGTTCAAGAAAGGACAGATGGAGGCATGGAAATATGGGCAAGGTCTCATAGGAGAAATCCGTCTTATTGAAAGACAATTCGATATTTACACCGCATAATCAAAAATATCAGAGATTTACTCTAGCCAACGCTATTTTTTGCAACAGAGCCGTTTTTAGACCCGGTCGTGAAACGTGCCGGCTCCGAAAACCAGCCATCACCAGCAGACCTAGAACGAACAGCATAGGTGTCGAAGGGACCGGCAAACCGCGATAGTAGTGATGTCCCTTGAGATTGACTAATGCTGACGTGATACCCCAATCTCCCGATGGTACGATATCGACAATGGAAGTACCATACCAAGTGAGGCTCATGAAATCCATGGGGAAGGACAGGCTCGTCGGGGTGCCCGACCCAGTTGGTGGGTCGCCGATGATACCGTTGGTATTGTGCGCCGCGTAGACTATAGAGGTCATGATGCCACTGGTAAACGAAATATCGATTTCGCTCCCGTCCAAAGGAGTAACTGGGGCGATCCCACCCAATGGTAGGTTGTTAGCAGTCATGCCGGTTGCGCCCTCAAAGGTCAGTGTCAGTTCGGCTAAAGTCACATCCGAGACTTCGTACGGACATTGAGGCGTGCCGTTCCCTGCAGCCGGAATGGGATTTATCGGCCTTATGACCAAGCCACCATTTTCCATAATCCCCTCTTTCTCTGTGTCGGGAAACTTGGCGGTGAGAGTCCACTCTACTATATTGCAGTGGTCGTGTATCGCTACTGCCCAGACCGGCACAGTAGCGCACAGGAAAAAGACGAGTGCGAATGCCTGTTGCAAGAGATATTTCGATGTTCTGTTCATGACAGCGCGTGACGGCGTAAAAAGGATGATCTTCAGTGCCCAATCCTCGCACGGTATGGCTTGCTGCTCATCCTACAGAAAGGATAAAGGTTTTTTCCTCCAATGCAACAAAAAATATATATGAGGATTTGGCTCTGTCGCATTAAGCGAGATTATCGATAAATTTGTAGACTATTGAATTGGCTATGTCACCGTTAATTGTTGGAAATCACCCAAGGCAGAATTGAGCAAGGTTTCTGGTGTGATTTGACTGTGCTGTTCAAAAGCTCGTTGCCAACCCAGATAGTTTGACAAGTATTTGGTCGCCACGCCGTTAAAGCGCTCCAGCCACCGTTTAAGCCGGCTATGATAAGCATTAACATTCTGTACATGATAAGCGCCACGAACCCGCTGACCTTGGCTAAGATTGACGATTTCGTGACTGATGCCTTCTGCCATGCAAAAGGTCTTGTAGGTCGGATTAGCATCACTGACCAGAAGAGCATCCGTATCCAGCGTCGGTTTTAGAGCGGCGACAAGAAGTTTCTTGGTGAGCGGTCCGTTACCGGTGACGAAATCCAACGTTTGTCCCGAACGATCACAAAAGCATCTGATTTTGCTTAAAGGTACAATAAAACCCTGGTAGCTAGAAGCATTATTGCCTTTCATGCGAAAGACGCCCAAGCAGTATGATCAGCTCAATCAAGAAGAGAGCAAAATCTCCATAAGCGAGAAATTCTTGGCATTCAGCTTGTACTCATGCCAACAATCCGTCTGCCTTAGATGAGACAGGTAACTAATCAGGAAAGGTTTAGGCCGCCAGGCACTGGCCGGAAGCTTATCGTGACCAAACATCTAGAAATCGAACTTTCGTTGGATATGGATGACGGTGACATACACCAACATTTCCTAGAGAACGTCGATGATCTGCATCCCGCCATGGATCTCGATGTGGGTCAGGACGCTGACAACCGCATCCAAATCGATGAAATCGCTATTGAAGCTATCGAGTGCGAAAAGAACTCAATCTTCATAAAGTACATAGTCGAGTATTCCGCCTACTATGGATGTGATGACGCGAATTTCTCGGATTACGATCAAAGAGCTATCACAGGTAAGCGTGTCGGCAATACCTTCGTATTCGAAGAACACGTTTATCCCGAAAGGCTAACTCTAGCGGACGAGCTTTAGCTGACATGCCTAACACTTGATCCGGCCTGTGAAGGATTAGTAGGAGCTAAAAAGAAATAAAAGGGCAATGCGTAGAAATACGCATTGCCCTTTTTAGCCAAACCAATTATTTTCGATATTTATGAATCGTCGTTACCACTCGTTTTATTTGTGGTTGAAACTGATTTCATATCTGATTGCTCCGCTGCCATCGCGTGGTGAAGAGCAGCTTGCTCCAAATATTCTTCCGCTGCTTTTTCGTATTTACGAATCTTGTAAATCACGTGCGATTTAATGTTCTTGCCATTTATACCGAAGTGGCTGGTACGTGGTTTGTTTTTGAAGATTTCTTGTTGCTCGGTAATCTTGGCTTCCATTTCTGCCGCCATGGACTCAAATTTATTAGCCAGGACCTCATGATTTACATCATCAGATGCAACAGAATTCATAGAGGCACCGAAGATCAGGAACATAAATAACGAAAAACTAAAACATATTTTTGGTCGTTGTTCTCATGATGGTTTCTCCTATAACTTCCCTTTGGAACCATTGTATGTCCGTCAACCTGATGAGTATATTGGGGTAACTATTATTCTTCTCTAAGGGTAACCTTTAGGAGGGTGCTACGCCAAAACTGGCGTTTTAATTTGAATGTGAGCCCAAGTGCATTTTCATTTGCAGTTATTGTGAGTTCAAAAAAACGTTGAATGCAAGCGGCTGTTTTTAAACGCGAGCCGTTACAATTAATGGAGGTTAATTGCGATGCGCAAGACTAAATCAACTATTTTTGAGGCCGTATATGACACGGCAAAGGGTTTACACAAAGCCGGCGTGCTGGATCAAGTTACGTTGCGTGAATTCGATCGATTGTGCTTGCCGCCTATTGAACCGTTGAGACCGGAGCAGATAAAAGAAATTCGCGAAGCCACACGAGTCAGTCAGGCGGTGTTTGCTGCCATACTAAACACAAGTGTTTCGACAATACAGAAATGGGAAATCGGACAGAAACGGCCAACAGGAACCGCTCTTAAGTTGCTACATCTGGTGCAAAAGCGCGGTCTGAAAGCTGTCGTCTGATCGGTTTAATTTCCTTATTTTGTAGCATTTATGTATTTACGCATCAGAGGTCCAGATGTGTTAAGAACATATTATTAATCAATTGGTTATACTGGTTTTATAAATTGCTCATAATGTTTATTATGTTAAATAGTATTAAATATATAACTTATTATCAATTAGTTATATATTAACTCCTAACCTTCAGAATATACTGTAACCAGTATAGTTAAGCGTCAAAAGCGACGTTATGATAGGGTTCCCCTTGCTTATGAGGGCTTATTTGGATTGTTACTTTTTGATTCATCCGTTTTAGAAAATCGAGCAATTTATCAACGGTAAAACGGCTAAAATGGCCGTTTAGCAAGTGAGACACTTCAGTTTGTTTAATTCCTAACAGTTCAGCAATTTCCCGCTGTTTCATATCTTTTCTTTTAAGAAGCTCAACCACATGAAAACCAACCATACCGCGCGCTTGTAGCTCCTCGGCATTATCTATTCCAAGATCATCAAAAACATTACCTGAGCTGTTTTCAAATTCAATGTTCCCTTGTTTTTTCATGGCTCTCTAGCTCCTTTGCTTCTTGGGGAAATTTTAAACGACTCCAACAGAAACATGCCATTCAGATATCGAGAATTACCGTGAACGTAGGCGATACTCGCTAATCAGCGTCTTATTTTAAGGCTATGTCATCGAACTGTGTGGAAATATTCCAACGGCTTCACCAGCGACTGAATAGTTTTCCATGATTTGCTCCCACTAAACCCTAATATTCATCTGACATAGCCAGATTAATACGATTCTACACAGTTCGATGACATAGCCTATTTTAATGGTGCGATGAGTCTTCAGCACTAAACAGTCGGCCTCGGAATCCACCAAAGATAGAAAACCATCCCAAAACTCCACCAGTGATTGCACAACAATGATTACGGCGACCACCTCCCAACCTACGGGCAGCGCCAGAGCAAATGGAAGGACAATGAAAGAATTGCGCGTACCGAGACTGAAGGCTAGCGTCCGTCCCTGATCAGTTGGCAATCTTAGCCAGCGGGCAAGTATCCATGCGATTAGCGCAGCCAGTAAAAGAAATATTACAAATATTGGCACGACAACTGGCATGAACGCAAGTGCTCCGATTACTACATTCACCCTGTATTCGCAATGAGAAACACAACCAGAGCAAGCAACGGCACCGGCAACCAGCCAAACGATCGCGCCACAAGCACGTTTGGGCCGCGCTTCAATCCAGCTTTCCGATACTGCTGCTAGCAGTAGAGGAGTTAGAACCTGGCAATAACTGGCCAAATATCAGTTAGCTTCAGGATCTGCGCTCAACTCAGTTCCTACCATTAACCACAGATAGACCGGTAGTAACAACAATTGTAGCAAAAGATTGATAGGGTGTTATGCTAATTGCACGCGGCACATTGCCACCGCCCAGTTGACTAAAAGTAATAAACCAATCGGTGCAAGGTAACAGTAATACCAGCAGTACGCCCAGGCGTAATGCAGGGTGGTCAGGCAAAAACTGCACCAGCCCCCAAACCAATAGCGGAATTAAAATGAAATTGCCGATCAGTACGGCCTTGATAAAGCGATGATCGAGGAACGCATCATTCAGATGAAGCAGTGGAACCTGCGCAAAGTTGCGTAGAGCAATAAACCAAGTGCCGACCATAAAAGCGCCTCGAACAACGTTGCGAGTTCGAATTGAAAACTACCAAAGACCAAGCCCGCTATGATAGCGACGAGATAGATCCATACCTGTTGGCGTTCTAGTGCGAGGCGACTAAACTGCATTTGTTTAAGCATAAGTTATTCCAGCATAATCTTTACATAGGGGTAGATCCCATAAGGTGATGCAGGAGTACATAGGAAATATCATTGAATAAATCACCCCGCCGCAAGCAGCGAGGTATTAAGAGCACTTCTTCAAGCTGCTGGTTTTCAACCAGCCTCCGCCCCAAGGGGCGAGGAATTTAACCCGGAAGAGATTAAAAATGGAAAATACCATGTATTCATGTCAGCACCTAAATCAGTGGTAGCATCCAAGCTGGATAAGCTGAAATTCCATTACTTCTCTCTTGGGCTTTTATATCTTCCCAGAAAACTTCCGGCAACACGCATACTAGCAGCGTACCAATTAATAGAAAGAGCCCTAATTCGTTAAATGATAAGATTTGTATCCATTGGATCCCAGTGGCTAACGCCAAAACAGCAGAAAGCAAAAATAGGGGCCACTGAAGAAACAGTGTATTCGGCCACACTGACGGGCATTTCTTAAACAGGAAATCCCCATCCAACTCAAAGCACCCATCCAGAGAATACCAGTGAGCAGTGGCGTTAGTTGCATCAACCGTAACCAGCATAATAAAAGTGGGCAATCCCATGCGGCAAAAAACCGGGATTTATTAGCCACCCAGTCGTTTGTGCTGGCTTCATATTTCTCTGACATCGTGTATTCCGTTATTCAGTTATCTGGTTAATTGGTGTAGTTGTGAATCTAATGAATGCAAGTAGGTCAGCTGCGCATCAATTTTTGTTTGCAATAACCCATAGCCAATCGGTAGCCTGTAGCACACTACAATCAAGCTGCTTTACCCGGCACAACAAGACAGCTCTTTCACATCCTTGTTAAAGGTTCGTGCGCAGAGTTTTAAACCTTCCACCATTGTTAGATAAGGGAATAGCTGATTTGCCAGATCCGTCACGGTCATGCGATTATGAATGGCCAATGCCGCGCTTTGAATGATTTCACCACCTTCATGAGCCAAAATCTGCGCGCCTATGATCCTACCTGATTTGCTTCCAGCCACAAGTTTAATAAAGCCATCGGTTTCGAAATTGGCCAGTGCTCTGGGTACATTTTCCATATCCAAAACACGGCTATTGGTATTATTACCTTGTGCCTTAGCTTGTTCTTCTGTTAATCCAACCGTAGCGACTTGAGGATCGGTAAAGATCACGGTAGGCATAGTGGAGAGATCGAGCTTGGCGTCACCACCTGTCATATTCACACCCGCTCGACTACCCGCCGCAGCTGCCACATAAACAAATTGTGGCATGTTACTGCAATCACCCGCCGCATAGATGTTCGGCACCGTGGTTTCCATATGGTCGTTAACTGTAATGGCACCATTACGTTCGGTTTTAATGCCGACAGCTTCCAGATTGAGTTGGCGTGTATTAGCATGACGACCTGTACTGACTAAGTAAGGATTACCTGGAATGATCCTGCATTCGTTTCCAAGGTAAAGCGTTTTCCATCATAGTCGACACTGCTCGCCTCGGGTATGGTTGGAGTATACGAATATCTTCTTTCTCAAAGGATGTTGTGAGCTTTTCACCCAAGAGTGGTCTTCAGCATATAACAAAGCATGTCGCGCCAATACAGTAACTTGGGCACCTAGGCGGCGATAGGCCTGTGCGATTTCCAGCGCTACCACGGAGGAAACCGATGACAATCAAGTGTTCTGGTGTTTCCTCGACAAACAAGGCTTCCGTGGATGTCCAATAGGAGTGTTAGCCAGACCATCAATGAGTGGATAGTTGGAGTTGAACCGGCTGCGATGAGAATGCGGTCGGCTATAATTTCTTGCTCATTACCATCGGGCTTGCTCTGCCAACCAAGGCGCGGTAGTTTTAAATCGAGCATGACCTTTTACAAGACTCAATGCCGGGTTTGATTCGAGAATATTCTGATATTTAGCTGCTCGCAGTTCTTCAACGCGCGCGGTTTGTTGCTGTGTCAGTAATGCACGGCTTAATTGTGGCGCGTGATTTTCCAGACCTTTAAATGGATTATTGCGCTGTTGTTCGGCCAATTGTGCTGCCCGAATCAAAATCTTGAAGGGACACATCCCACATTGACACAGCAACCGCCTATAACGTCCGCACCTTCAATGATGGTGACTTCGCGCTCCGCCTTCAGCCGCTTTGATTGCACACGCAAATGCCCCGGAACCACTGCCATTAATCGCCACATGCAGAGATTCATCACTTTCCTGAGTGGCTACGTTATCAGATGCACAGCCGGCCTTTGTGAACTCCGTTCCTGTACCGTATAGCCAAATGCTCGATAGCACCAATGATATCATTGGCGTTCACGTTGGCGTTTGTGTCCACGTCGGCACTGGCGTTAGCATAAGAAACATCTGCGCGATTGATCCCTTCAATGGCTTCTAGTGTTTCTTGATATGGGTTACACAACTAGTGCAGGTCATACCTTCTATCTGAAAATAAAATTTACTCATTGGTTTCTCCGCCATGACGATCGGTATTGTAACATACGGGATTACGTTGGGATTTTTTTTCTGTAAAAGGCATATCCCGTGAGGCCGATGAAAAATGCCAGAGCGGGGAAAAGGACAACATCCAGATGGCCCGTAAAGGCTGATAGGCCAACCGCAGCAAGTAGAATAACCAACAGCGGCGGGAAGCAAAGGGCTACAATCAGAGTGCCAATCACGCCAGTACGCAGCAAGAGCTTGTTCTTATCCATGAACACTACCCTTGATCGTGGATGGGTATCCGGCATTGGTTGTGGCCTCGACGAGCGCTTTCAACGTTCGTGGCGTCGTCGTCGAAGGTCACCACGGCTTGTCTTTTTATAACTGACATCGGCGTTGGTTACACCATCTACCTTATTTAAGGCTTTTTTTCACTGCAATTGGACACATAGCACAGTTCATGGTAGGCAAATCTAGAGTAACGGTCTGCGGATCTAGCCCAAGCGGTAAAGCTAACAATGGTGAGTACGAAAGTAATAATAATTTTATTCATGGTTAATTCTCCAATAGTTAGACAAGCTATATTTTTCACATAAATACTGGAATCCAGTAAACACTGGTCACTAAAGCGAGCGCGATCAAAGCGGTTACCAAAAATGATCTGACGTTGTTTACGCACCTGCGGCACTGCACATGCTGATCCCCGGGTTCACAATCTTCAATGGGGCGATAAACGTTCCAGCCAGCCCAACCGAACAAGACAAAGACAGCGAGAATGAATAACGGGCGGTACGGTTCTAATAGCGTTAAGTTGCAATCCATGACCCGCTTACTCCTAACATCAGTAGCACTAAAGGTCCTGCACAACATATTCCTGCACCAACTGCGGCAATGGTTCCACCAATAATTGAAGCTTAGGATTCTTTTGCCACAACTTACTCCTCTTAACCAAGTTATAGAGTAGTAAACGCCGACTATGGTACGGAATCAAGCGTTATAATTTATTTTATGGCTGGAGTGATTTTACGGCTGTAACGAGTCTATTATCGGGCAGTGACTATCATCTTGATTACTCTGGCACTGAGTAAGAAGTTCTTTAAGAACTTTTTCAAGACATCGCAAATCCGCCATTTTTTTTCTCACGGCGCAGAGTTTTTGTTCAAATAACCTCGAACTTGACCACAGGGTGTGTCATTCTGCTTAATCAAATTGGCGATTTCGTCTAAAGTAAATCCCAATTCCTGTGAGAGCGTTTAATAAAGCGAATACGGTTGACGGTATTGCTTGGGTAATGACGATAGCCTTGCGCTGGCTTGGATGGTTGCGCACTAGACCTCGTCGTTCATAGAAACGGACAGCTTCAATGTTGATATCAAGTTCTTTTGCAACCTTGCTAATTGTTCTTGCCATTTCTTGTTCCTCCATTCCCGCTTGGCCTAGCGCCGCATAGCTGTGAAAACGGCTAACTTTTCAATAAATTCCATACTTCTTGAAATAAATACCAAATATTCGTTGGGGTACCGACTGTGTAAGAGTTCAATTGGATATTCACACATGATTTCCTATCGGATTGTAATGCTGCTCTCAGGCAAGTAATAGTCGCTCTAGCCTGTAGATTCATGCGTGCGGTCATCACAAATGTCGCAAAGCAACCCGGTATAAATATGCGGAGATAGTTATGTTGATGGTATGCACTCATGCTGCGGAGATCCTGGCCGGCGAAGTATCTAGACAACGTAGTGCCAGTGCCACCGTGCGCGTCGACGCGGCGCGCGTACTTCAAAGGACATGGACATCTCGGTTTTTCTTCTGTCATAAAATCCTCTGGTTGGAGTGAGTCGTGAATCAACATCAAGTAAAATGCACAAGCATTACATAATACCTGCCGTAGCGCCAGTAAGGTGCTAATAAACAAAAGGTTCTAAAGCCTACGGATTTAGTGGCAAAACTAAGAAAAGAAGGCCCCATTTTTACTGCACACCATTGGTCAACACCCAAAACCCTTTACCATAATCTCTTAACGCACCATTAAAAAAAGGTAACGATAGAGAGTAGGCTTGGTGATGCCCAGCTCTTTGCAAAGTTCGAAAATAACTGCTTTTTTCTTAATCATTGCTGATTGAGCTAATCTTACTTGAGCTGAAGTTAAAGAGAATTTTGCACTCGCCTTTTTTCCTCTTGCCCTTGCTGCCGTTAAAGCTGCTTTTGTTCGCTCACTAATCAACTCACGTTCAAATTCTGCCAAGGCAGCAAAAAATACCGAGAATTAACTTTCCGCTGGAAGTTTTGATTAATTTTCAAAAAATGATCGTCAAAATTCGAACAGCAGTGAAAGAACCCTCCACCTTCTTTGGGTGGAATTTACTAAACCAGCTGAGTAGATTCGAATTCAGCCCCCGGGATTCCTTAGAGATATTTTCTCTGAAATCCAGTTTTCTAGGACTCACAAATACAGTCGTGGGTGTTCCAATCCCAGGTCGAATGGCCAATCTCAAAGCGACTGGGCAATTTTTTCAGTGCACTTTTAATTTCTTCTCAATTTGGGCCAGCTCATTGGAGCGCATTACTTCATGAGCTTCCAGTGCGTTGAGATGTTCGTCGAGTTGCCATATGTGGATATGATGGATGTTTTCAACACCCTTCTAATAACTCCATTGACTCGCTGATAACTTCTTCAATTGAGAGATGGTCTGGCGTACTTTCCATAAGCAGGTGTATAGTTTTTGGCAACATGGTGAAGCTTCCTTGCCATAAAACGTAATCGGCAGATCATGAGGGTTAATAACGCATCAGTCCAATACCAACCAGTAGAGAGCAAAATCAGTGTTCCGGTAATTAGAACACCTACAGAAGCCAGCGCGTCCGATACGTTGCGCAAAAAAAGCGGCTTGGATATCTGCGCTCTTTTTTTGACATGGTGTAGGTTAAAGTGGCGGTGATCACATTCATACAGAGCGCAATTCCCGCCAATCACAATCTATCCAACCTTCAATTTTCTCAGGCTCTACAAAACGCCACATTGCCTGATAGATGAGATAGAAACCAATAATTATCAACGTAGTAAGATTGATATGAAGAAAGCAATAATTTTCGGCTCGCTTATAACCAAAGGTCTTGAACTTGTCCGGTGGCTTTGCGGTCGGTTCTTGCGTGCAAACAACGCAATACCAAGCGAAGCAGCATCGCTTAAGCGAAGTGCAACGCATCGGCAAATTAAGCGACAAGCTACCGGAGATACTTCCACCAATGACTTCGTGCCACAGTCAGCAAGTACATTGACGGCAACAGCAGCATACAGACGCCCATCACCCAAACTTTCGGTATCGTGGCTGTGTCCCATTGTTAACCTTCTCATTTGATTAGCTTCATCATTCTTGTTTAGTGAATCAATGGGTCAAAAGTGAGAAAAAGGCCGATTGTTGTATAGTGTTTTTTATGAAGCATCTAATTTTTACCCATAAAATAACTTTTTAAGACCAAGACTTCCCCCTGATATGCATAATTTATATTAGCGAATTGGCTGCAATGAAAACCTAATGTTCGTGTGTGAGGTCTCGCCTTTCTTCATTTTCTGCGATCAAGTTAATAGGCATTGTTCCAGACCACTTGCGCGTCTTTAGGCAGCGATTCTAGTAGGTTGATTTCCACCCACCCTTCATCAGAGTTTCCAGCTCTGATTTTCAGGGGTAAACCCCCACCCGTTTGTCCATCTTCTTGGAGTTCTTCCGCCATAAAATATAAGATTTACCATCCCTCTACGACAATAGCTTCTTCAGGCAATGCTATTACTGATATACTTTCTGTGTAAATTTTTCCATTGATATACATCCCGTGAATAAGAAAAATTTCTTTTGATCGATCTCGGCATGCAAGCATGGACTATCCTACGCCTTGTTCAAAGTTTTTGCCTACTGAAAAATTTTGGCAGATAAAATTTCACCCGAACCGATTCCACTGTAAATGATAACCATTCCCCCTTCCTTGACCTTATTGACATCTTTTCGAAACCATCAGATCGGCATGTACATATTCAATATTTATGATCCTTGAGTATTTCTGCTCCTCGGCATTCACAAACTGACCTATCTGTACCAAACAATTTTTTTTATTATGCCGTCAATGGGACTCACCACCGGTACAGTTTTATAGATGTTCCCATCTCTAATTTTTCTCACATTAATGCTTAATTGCTCCAGTTGTGCTTCAAACTCCTTTTAC